>CAYIGO010000001.1:0-24991 GCA_964362965.1 uncultured Gammaproteobacteria bacterium
CAATCGAAGCAGATATTTACAAGAACAAGAAGAATGAATTATTTGAAAATAAAGTCAAATTACAAGGCCAAATCGTTCAACTTCAGACCCAAGGCTCCAGTTGGCTCGGACCAATGCGAGAATTTATAAATATAGCGGTAGATGGGGACAAAACCGCGCGCGCAAAAAATAATGCCGACGAACTTTGTTCCGTCGGTAAAAACATCGGCTCGGACTACTTTTTGACTAACCGGCAACTGGGCGTCAGATACAAAATGGGCTTTGCCGAGCTGGCCACTCGCGGGGACTCCTTTTCTGAGCGGGTAGGGGGAATCGGACCCCCGTAGCCAGTTTGGAAAACTGGTGCTCTACCATTGAGCTATACCCGCAATGACATCATTTTACTATATCTGGTAAAGATTTCCCTCTCCTAAAATAAGGAGAGGGATAAAGGGTGAGGTGGTATACTTAAACCATAAAACTAATTATTTCATTATTACTTCCTCAACTTGCAGGACTTGTTGGTAGTTTATTTACTATTTCAGCTATACCTACATGGTACGCTACTTTAAACAAACCTTTCTTTAGTCCACCAAATTGGATTTTTGGTCCAGTTTGGACCATTTTATTCTTATTAATGGGTATTTCGTTGTACTTAATCTGGTCAAAGGGCAAAAGAGGTGTAGCATTATTTAAATTTCATCTGGTGATTAACACCTTATGGTCGATAGTATTTTTTGGTCTAAAAAGTCCAATTCTTGGTCTAATTACCATAATTATTCTTTGGATAACAATTTTAGTTTTAATTAAGATCTTTTGGGAAATAAACAAGCTGTCTTCTATTTTACTCTGGCCTTATTTGGCCTGGGTTTCATTTGCCACTGTCTTGAATTTGGCGATATTGATTCTAAATTAATCCCAACAGTGCTCATGGTCGGGGATGGCAGATTCGAACTGCCGACCTCATCGTCCCAAACGACGCGCTCTACCAACTGAGCCAATCCCCGAAATTGTGAGCGGGAGACGAAGTTCTATTTGAACCGCTCCTTCTCACCGTCCTCTCGTATTTTACCAAGCTGATGGAGGTATATCAACCCGAGGAAAAGGAGGATTTTTATGTATAAATCCGACCTTTTCGACGAGACGACATTTTATAGTCAATTCAGGCACGATTTACTTCGCTCTACGCGCGAAGTCGTTATTGAAAGTCCATTTATAGCAAGAGAACGGGCAAGAACACTCTATCCTCTGTTTGAAACTCTCATTAACCGTGGTGTACGAGTCTATGTAGTTACTCGTGACCCAAGTGAGCATAGTGAAACGATGGAAGAGCAGTCTGAGGTTGAAATACAGCGTTTTGAGGAGTTAGGAGTCCAAGTCCTCCTATGCACAGGCAACCATCACAGGAAGTTAGCTATTTTAGATAGGCAGGTGCTTTGGGAAGGCAGTCTTAACATTCTCTCTCAACGTAAAAGCCGTGAGATTATGCGCAGAATTGACAATAAAGACATGGCTTTGGAGATGTTTAACTTCCTGAAGTTTGGTAATTTCCTCTAGTCGGCTTCTTGGATTATAATAAGGCCATGCAAAATGGCACAACTGATGATTTAGTAAATATTGTCGATGCTCTACCTTGGGATGAGTTAGATGCATTTTCCAAGGGTAAGTACGAAAGTGTTTCTGAAGAAACCTATAAGTTCGTGCTTGATGAAGCAAATAGGGACATGCTCGTGAAGGCAGCTTTCAAAAGTTTGAAAAAGACTGAATCAGAGAACGCTTCACAATACAGAGCAGAACAGCTCGCAGATATGATGATCAGGTTTGCAAAACTAGCTTTGGAGAATAAACAGGCTACGAAATAGTGATCTTGAGCTTCAAGACCTTGACGATACTCTTCATTTTTTCAAACGACAGATTAGCTTCACCACGTTCAATCATGGCGTAGTAGTTAACGGTCATGTCAGCTTTTTTGGCCACATCAGCTTGAGTGAGGGAAAGTTTCTCTCGAGCAATTCGAGCTTTGTCTCCGAATTCTTTTTTCTCTTTCAAATTCATGGAATCGCTATTCATATATTTATATTTTAGCATTTAATAGCAAATTTACCTCCACAACCTAAATTGAGGGGATTATTTTTGCTTTATTTTCTATTCTAAAGAGCTTATCGTCTTGAGATAACTTAACTACAAACAGGTCTTCATTGTTCAATGATGAAGGAAGTTTATCCTTGAGAATCGACGCCACGAATTGTATATTTTCCGTTTTAACAATCTCAGCAATTTTGACAAGCTGATTATCGTGCATCAACTCCTTTTTATCATTCAAAATAAAGTGAAGGCATGGAATATTCTCTTCGTCGGCAAATAATATATATGCTATATCAAAACACGATATCTCACCCTGTTTTTTCCCAGAGCTTAAATTAGTATTGAAAGAGCTAAATTTGTACAGTTTTTGACCATTTTTATTAGTAACGATGTCATATTTCAAGGCGTATTGTTCCCCATATAATCTATTAGATATAGAAGAAAAATGTTTATTAAATTTGTTTAACTGTTCCTTCACGGTTTGTTCAAAGGGTTCAGAGAATAATTCATCGTCGATTAAACCCATATCTTGGTTAAATTTCTTTAAGTTGGTTTCGACTTCTTCTAGTTGCTGTATTACACTCTCATATTCCCCCTTTTTTCTAAATTGTTCGTTTAGCTGTGAAATTAGTTCTTCTAGATCTTCATACGAGTCGCTTTTTGAGATCAAGAAAGAAAGTCGCTCTTCTTCTGATAAGAGTACTTTAAGATCATTTTCTCTGGCACTAATGATTTTGTTTAAATCAGGTAATTCTTTTGTTATGAATTTGATTTTTTCTTCAGTCATCTGGTTGTGGTATTTAACCAGTTCATCAAAGGTTTTTTGAATCGTACTAACATATTTAGTAGCTTGCTTATATATCGATTGCAATTCTTGAAGATCAATATCTGCTCTATTTGCATCTAAGTCTTGTTTTGCTTCATTAATAAGATCTTTGCGAATATTTAATTTTCCGATTTCAGAGCTTAGCTTATTAATTTTGTACTTTACCTCGTTAAGATTATTAAGATCCGATTCGAAATTCTCATTCAAACTCAAATTAGATTTTTTGTCATTGAGAATTTTTATTTCGTTTTCAACAAGCGCCAATGCGCTTTCATACGCATTTTTTGTTTGTTGTTTCTCAAGTCTTCTTTTGAAAGTGTTTTCTTGCTGTATTTTTATTAATATTTCTTGTCTTGTGCTGCCTTTGTCAAAATCACATCCTAATAAAAATAAATATAGAGCCTCATATTCAGCGTCAGTAGTATATCTATCCAATGTTTTTAGGGTGCTATTTATAGCTTCATCTTTATATCTAATATTGTGTGAAATCATTTGTCTAAATGTCGGCCTTTCGGCAGTATGCTCTGGAAATATTAAATTACCTAGCTTTACCTCAAACTCTTCTTTAGTAAAATCTTCGTTATTAATTCGTCTGATTACTTTTTTATAAGATAAGAAGTTTCGCTCAATGACTATATCTTGACCAACATTATTATCGATATTTTCAGATAATGTGAGTGTGATTACTACTTCATAGTCAACTAAAAAATCTTTCACAAGCGCATACTCATCTCTCTTGGTTTCAGGGTCTACATATATTTGCTTAGCGTCAGCGCCTAAACAAAAGTCAATTAACTTGAGGACGGTTGTTTTACCCACATTGTTGCCTGTAACTTGATCCACACTCTCGTCGACAATAAGATTAATACCTTTGTGAAAAGGGATGTCTCGGATGATATTACCGAAAGTTGATATTTTTAGTTGTTTTAAGAACATAGTTGTACTTCGCCACCTTTGCTCATAGAAACAATATTGAGTAAAAATAGCCAATCTAAAGATAGCATGAACAGAGGGAATGACATCATATTATTTTGACGTACTTTTTGATATAAATCAAAGATTTTCAGCACACGATCACTTTGTAATATCTTGAGGACATGAGCGCCGTTATAGTAAACGCTTTGCTGAGGGTGTATGTTGTCAGGCAGTAACATAATTATATTTTGATGGATTCTTAAATATCTTACAACGTACAAATGCATCCACAGCTAGTACGTTGGCACATAGTTCAAGTTCATCAATAGGTGTCTCGATATAATTGGCGCTCTCGACGACAGTTTTTACAATTTCATCGACAATGTAGAAAAATAATTCATCATCAGACATATTTTTTTGATTCTTGGTATAGATACTTCTGATTTTTGCTAATACAGATGTGCTTTTGTTCTTTCCCTGCAGATCAAATGTATTGTATATTTTATCCACCCTCGAATGGTGTGCGCTGTAGTCGTTTACAATATTTTTTGCTGAATCTAGTTGGTTAAATGAAATTTTTCTGTCTATTTCAAAGCTATTGATATTTAAATCTTCCCCAGCTTCGAGATTCTCTTTAGAGAGTATGTTAATCATGGCAGCTAGGTTTGATTCGAATTTAACAATGTCAACTTCATCGCCAAGTTCAGACTTAATAAACTGATACACCTCTCTTATAAAAGCAGCGTCCTTTGACTTGATAAATCCGAGCAACGAAACCACGTCAATAATGTCATCATGAGGATTAAAAATAAGTTTATGGGGGTTGTTAAACGTATTTTTTCTCAAGGAATCAGCGTCCTTATCAGAAATTAGGACATATTTGAAAGCATAACCAGAATAGTCTGCAACACTTTTCTTTTCTAGGCTTTTTTCGATTTTGTCTTTTGTATTGATCGCAGAAACTTGTACTATAAGTTTATTTTCTTGATCTATGAGATCAATTGCTTCAACATTTTGTAATTTATCGTTTAAATTAGACAGCTTCCAGCCATATAGTAAATTTAGAAAAAGGTAGTAAAAATTTTCGGAGTGTACATTGAGACTTAGATGATTTAATTTCCCACTTCGCCTGACCTGAAGACTATGGCTATTTAGCCTTTCATCAATATAATCGTAGTACTTCATTCTGTTCATATAATAAATCCAATATAGTCTATCTCATTTTAGCAACCTTACATGGCAAATGTATATATAGATCAGTTCAAGGAGTCTGGCAAAAACACTCTCGGATTAACTGGTATTCCATATACATTCACCTGGAAATGAAGGTGGACACCAGTTGCCCAACCAGTTTGACCTTGGCCACCGATTACGTCGCTGGTGGTCACCTTTTGGCCTTTAAAGACGTAGATCTTGTTTAAGTGGGCGTAGATAGTGGTAACGTTGTTGCCATTATTGATGATGATGTGTTTGCCAAACCCCCAGAATATTTCTCCTGCATAGATGACTGTGCCGTCCATGGCAGGATTGACTGGTTCATCTAGCTTGCTAGCCAGATCAATCCCTGTGTGGAAGACTTGGTACATGCTGGACTGTGCAAACTCTAGAGTAATGACGCCCTTGGTTGGCCAAACAACCGTTGGGTGAATCTCCGTGGTGACTTCGCCTGTGGTTGGATCTTTGATCTGGATGCTTTGATTGGTCGGATTCTGGTCTACTAACTTGTCCGAGATGATATTAATACCCACCTGAGTCAGTAGAATGACCGCAATGACAGGCAACATGAGGATAGTGAGGAAAGCCAGAAGGACGAATTTAAGTTCTTTACGAAACGACCAGAGGGTCAGTACTAGTTTAGGATTCATGGCTAAATGTAGACTTCCCTTGGGTCAGTGGTCAGGAGTGGATGTTCTTCGTCCGATGCGACTACTTTGACCGCTACATGGTTCTGGTCGGCTATGAGCAGCGCCTCACCGCGATCACAGGTTAAAAGATAATGTTGCTCATAAGCTGAGAGGTGAAATTCTTCGGCCACTTTTTTAATCGTGGTTGTATCTTGGCGCATAAGAACTCTGAGGGATGATTGGCTGGCTATAGCTTTGCCGTATTCCTGATTGAGAAAGTCATTAGCTTGCTGGGTAATGATTGTGACGCCTAAGTAATATTTTCTGGCTCGGCGTACTAGACCTGAGATAAATCGGGCACTCTCTGGCTCTTGTAGGAGCATCCAGCCCTCATCAATCACAAGCATTCGCTTCTGAGGATTCTGTTTAACTTCATTATTAACGAAGTTCGCAACCACCATCATCATGATTGATCTGATGGACTCGTTTAAGTCTTTGATATCAAAAACAATCAGACGATTATCAAGTTTGATATTCGTTTGGGAATCAAAAACAGTGGAAAGTGATCCCTTCACAAATCGCTCTAATCTGTCACATAAATCTTTATGCTTCATGGATTTGAGATTTTTGTAGAAATCTTTAAGGAGCGGATATTCAACAGCTTTTGACCTTTTTGCATTTTTACGTGGAGTGAGTTTGACTTCTTTATAGGTGAGTAAAAGTGCGCGATCAACCGATGCCCGCTCTTCTGAGGTGAGTGATCCAACCATCAAGGAAATCAGCTCAGTTAAATCTTGAATATGTTCAGATAAGTTATTTTCTTGGGTGACTGAGTGCTCTGAAAACTGGAAGGGATTAATTTTCTCTTTGGATGAGCTAGAGAGTTTGATATATGTACCATCAACGCTTTTCGCCAGTTGTTTGTATTCGCGTTCTGGGTCAATAATTATTACTTTTGTTCCCTGCATCAGATGTCTGAGAATTTCTACCTTAGCGGTATAGCTTTTACCCGACCCAGACTGGGCAAAAATAATAGAGTTAGCATTGTTTAAACTAAAGCGGTCGATGATAACGAGCGAGTTGTTTGATTTATTAATGCCATAGAGAATGCCTGATTCCTGTACTAGTTCGGAAGAAACAAATGGGAACGTGAGCGCTGCACTTGAGCTATCCAAGTTTCTTTTTTGGGCGAGTTTGTTTTCTGATCTAGGAAGAATCGATTGTAACGCTTCAATTTGCTGGAATGTAGCAGGCTTAATGTAGAACAGTCGTGTTTGCATGACTGTTTCTAAAAGCTTTGTGTTTTTATTGAGTTCAGCTAAGCTATCTGCACTGATTGTCATATAGATTGAGACTTGAAAAAGTTTTTCCATTCCGCGTTGTATTTTGTCTTTGAGTTCCATAGCCGACTCAAGCGGGTCGGTGATTTCACTCCCAATAACTCTGCCTTCTTTAAGCATGGTGCGCTTGGTAGACTCAAGTTCAGTTATTTTTCTATTGAGTTTGGGCAGAGCAATGAGCGGATCAACTTGTTCAATGTGATAGCTGATATCAATATCATGATTAAAATTGATCAGGTTATTGAGCCACCCAGTTGAGGCAACATAGGGATAGCCTGAAACAAATAGTGTTCTGACGTAGCGGTCATTGATCTGCAAGTAACTAGATTCTTCTTTGAGCCCGGCGTAAGAGATCATATCGAGCTGATCTTGCTCACCATAGGCAATATTAATCGACTGATTGGTCAACTTCTTTTTGAGCTGTTGGCGTTTCCAGTTTTTAATTGGTTTTAGGTTTGATAGTTTTTTTGTTAGGTTAAACATAGTTATTTCGTAGTAATGCCTCCACGGATTCTTTGGTAAGGGGTTGAGTCTTCATACTCTCGCCGTTGTAGAAGCTGTAAAAGAGGTTAAGGATTTCAAGGCCTGTGAGTGATCTAGCTTTCATTTGCATGCGTTCCAAGCCTTTGACAATAATGTCTTTCTCAAGATTTAAGTGTTCTTTGATGAGCTTCATGTCTTGGTGGCGCTCAGTGTGTTTGTAGGGAACGACAATATAGAATCTACGGGATAGGATTTTATTACCCGAAACTAATTTCTTCACAAATGCACAATATCCCTCAATCTGCTTTTTATAGGCAGGGACTTTTTCTTTGTCTTTGGTTTTAGCGATATCTTCCAGATACTTATCAATATCCATCTCACGAACCCGAACCAAGATTTGAATTTGGCATGGTAGAGAATTTAAGAAGTTTTGAAAACTATCAATAATCACATCCTGTTCGTCTTCGCTTTTAAGTTCAAAGTTAACGGAGGAGGTTTCAAGTATCTGACGATATTCGTTATTAGGAAGCACAAGGATGTTATCCACGACTTCTTTAATCTGGATTTGTTGACGGCTACTGGTACTGCCTGATTTGTGTAATAAGTTCTTCATATTATTTTTTACTTAGTTGATAGTGCAGGGCAACTTTGCCAGAAGCGATTAAGTGCTCAAACCTAACTTGATCAAGAATATCTAAATTCATATTTTGAGATTTGCTGATCTTCTTTACGGATTTTTTAACCGCAATCTGCTCAACGGGTAACTCTGGAATATCGAGTGTTCTGCCCGTTAAATCGTTTTTGTTAAATAGATAATATTTTGGCCTCATGCGATATTTAAGAAGTACTCCAAACCACTCAGCGACAATCTTGTCTTTAATTCGTAGTGCCAAAATACCTGAGGTAGCCGTAGAGATAATAATGAGCACTAACTTTAGTGAGGTGAGCTTCATGCTGGGCAGAAGTAAGATATAAATAATGGCCGTCCATAGAATTGGTGCCATGAGAATTAATATTTGAGTCATATTGAGGCTCCCTGCAATCTTGTCCTCAACAGTCGTGATTTGTGCTGGGATGATGGTAGTTCTCATAGGTTTGCACTCCTTCTGGGCATCTTAACGGCTCTCGTCCCCTTATATGCCGTATTGGAGCTTGAATCGGTACTTAAAACATTAGTAATTTGGCTTCCCATATGACGAACTGCGCCCACACTTCTTGAGAAAAGAATGAGTTGCATCATGAAGGATGGAATTTTAAGTAGAGTCAGAAGTAAACCAATGGCTACAGCGATGGAAATGAGAGAATTATTGGTGTTTGCTGGCAAAGTGAGGAATGTTCCGGCTAGTTGAATCGTGACCACATGGACAAAGATCGTAAAGATGGACACAAAATATCCCTTCATGGCCATTTCAGCAAAGTCAGCAGTTTTAGGAATGGCAGAGAGTAAGAAAATAAAAGGAGAAAGGACAGCACCAAGGCAAATGATAATCAGCCGACTTATATACATAAGGAGTAGTACTATTGCGACGATTAGAAAAATGAGTAAGAAGATGAGGATAATAAATGGTGCTGTGCCATTGGTTAAACTCGAGATTGTAATAGCATTCGTGATCCATGCGTGGTTGAGGCCACCAGTAGCGGATATAACTCCAGACACCAAAGCGTTACTGGCCTTGATTGCATAGTCAGCGAGGAATAATGAGACGTTAGCGCCAAGAAAAGCTAGCCCAATTCTAGGAAGTAAATGTTTAAACTCGATTTCTTCAAAGCCAAAAGTGGAAGCACTCATAAACTGGAGTCCTAAGAGTGCTACAACGAGTACGAATAATGTATCTGTAATCCCAAGCATAATCAGCCAAAACTTGACGATGGATGAGTTTTCAAGAAGTGACGGGGTTGAGCTAAGAAAAGTCATAATCCCGTCAACTATTGGCTTGGTGGAACTCTCCACAATGTTTTGAATAAAGCCATTAACGGCATCAATTAAAACTTGGGTTAATCCGTCCCGTGGGGCGATTGTTTCAATCTGGGTTATAGGAAGTGCGGCAGTACTTGTGTTACTGGGATCGCCGACAAGTGCACCAGTTAAAAGAGAAACAAGGGCGCTTGAAGCAAGGACAATGACTAATCCAAGGAGAGCATTGCGAATTGTTTTCTTAGCGTCTTCTAAAGCGTCAGGCCTACCAGTTGAGATGATGTAGACATACCCACCACGAATTAAAAAAAAGACCGCTGCTGCGGCCGAGATCATCGTAATGATGGAAAGGGCGTCACTAGTAAATGCTGTCACCTCCGAGGGTACGCTCGTTGCGGCATAGGCTACTGAAGGTGTAAGAAGGAGTATCAGTATGGTGCTGAGTGCCAATATGATTCGTTTCATAGTGATTCATAGGTCAAAGATTGACGGGTTACGGCGTGACCCCGAATGCTCCGGTTGCTAAATCAGAGACAATGTTGGTCAAAACAAACGCACCAAGAACTACCGCTAAACCAATCGCTGAATATAAAATGGTTTTTTTGGATCGATCAAGCATTTCGGGATTCCCGGAACTCGTCATGTATCCCACTCCGCCCCAGACAAAGAAACCGGCGGAAATAAGGCCAGCCAGCGTGACCAACACCTGAATAGCGCTTTTGATAAATGTTTCAATCTTGGTGACATCAGCCGATGCGGCATACACGGGAACTGCTAAAAGGAGTGAAGCGATGATGAGTGCGTTTACAATAATAATCTTTTTCATAATTCACCTCCCTACAAAAAATGCCACCGATGATGGTGGCAGGATTCTTTCGTTTTCTAAAGAACTAATTGTTAGTATATCAGACAAGATCAGGAAATGCAAATTCAATTGGTGAGAACCCAACTATTCATACCGCAATGCGTTTAGGGCGGATATTTTTGTTGCTCTGCGTGCCGGATAAATACCGGTGACCAGTCCAACCAAAAGCGATAAGAAAATAATCACAAAAACAAATGGAAGAGGAATATAGGAAATGTCCACAAAACCCACACCTTTAATAATGGCAAAAAACGATAAGAAGATGCCAAGAAGCCTCCCTAAAACCCAGCCAAAGATAATCCCCAAGATGCCACCCAAAAATCCCATGATCATTGATTCGGTCAAAAACAATTCTGAAACCTCCGAGGATTTCATACCCATCGCTTTCATCAGCCCCACTTCCCGCGTACGCTCCAAAAGCGAAACAGTGAGCGTGTTAAACATGCCAAGGGCAGCCACAGACAAGGCAACCATGCCTAGTAGCATGAGCACTGTTCGTGCTGTTGCAAACAACGAATTGATTTGCGCCACGGTATCCGCCACCGAACGGGTCATATACCCCATGGACTCAATTTGCCGTCTGGTTTTAACGAGTTCATTTTGGTCTTTCACCACCACCTTGGCTTGGGAAAAGTTCGTGATGCCTAAACTCCGAAGATCAAGAAACGGCACGTAAAAGAATGGCGTTTTTTCTTCAGGGATCACACCGACAATTGTGTATTCCGCCGAGGATGATTCAATATTGGCTGACGGATCACTTAACAGATCACCAACCACCACAAATGTGGTCATAAATTTCTTACCAAGCGCTTCGGCTTCTTTAATGCCCAACACCGAGAGCATTGCTCGATTCACAACTGCCTCACGTTTGGCAGATGTGGAAAGATCCACGGTTTTTGTTTCGGCAGGTTTAATAATGCCGGCCTCCGAGGCAATATCGACCCAATTCACACCCGCACTTCCTGACGCATCGGAGCTGACGCCTAAGACTTTCGGCTCTGAAATGTTCACTCCTGATAATGTAAGTCCTATCTCTGCAAAATATCCAGCCTTTTGGATTTGTGTGTTGTCTTCATCACGGGCTACCAGATATTTTCCGCCTTCGCAGTCTCCCTGGGTTGCGGGGTCGCACTTTTCGCTTTTCCACAGGAGCACCTCTGCCTTCATCCATTTTCCGATCATTTTCCCGTCTTCTGTTTCTCCAAAAGTGCCTATGCCGTCATCTGATTCATATTTCCCTCCCCAAACCTCCTCGCCTTGCGGAGACCCTTCCACTCGTTTGGTATACCCAATGATCTTGCCTGTCGTTGACGGATTTTCGCGCACGCGTATCCACGTTCCCGGATCAATGATAAAGTCCACATCCTGGATTTTTTCACCTATTACTCCGACTTTTTGTTCCGTCGACACACCAGCTACCTGACCTCTGAGAGAGGAAACATCAAAAGATAATTCATTACTCTCAAACACTTTTCCGTCCACCGGCTTGATGGCTGATTGCTTGAGATAATCAGTCGTGACACCATACACCGCCATATCCGTGACAGAGTTTAAGTAGTTTACTCGTCCGACTACTGCAATGAGTGGCAACGCCATATCTACTGAGGTAATTTCTTTAAAATTTGCCAGTGTTTGATCATTAATTTTTACTTTTCCTCCGGGTTGAGGGGAAACATCAGCTTGTTTCATCTCGTCAAGCCGAGCCACCCGAGTAATGACCAGTCGTTCAAAACCGTAGCCCATGGACACTAAAAAGACAATCGCGCCAATCCCAATCGTCATGCCACCAACGGTAATAGAGGTCCGTGTTCTTTTGGACTTCATATTGCGTAAGGAAAGCTCGATCAACTCGACTCTTGAAATAGACCCCGTTCGTTGCAGATCAAGAAAAAACATGGCACGGGTATACCCACGAGTGGATGCTTTGATCACTTTTTGAAAGAGTCTGCTTTGGATCAATCTTCGTCCAATACCATGGGTTTTTGTTTCCAAGAGAAACACCATCAAGGCGCAGGCTTTGGCAAAAAGAAAAACCATCAACAGCACCACAAATGTCGTCACCTTCCAAAAGTTGGTTTTCAGATCTATAAAAAATTTCTTGATTTTTTCTTTACGTGTTGGCATAGGATGGTGTTCCGCTTCCGCGTTTCCCTTTAATTTCTAACAATAATGATTCTTTATCTTTTTCCCCATATTCTCCGACGATGGTCCCGTTAAACATCTTGACTGCGGTTTTGGCAAAGGTGAGGTATTCCAAATCGTGCGTGACCATGAGTATTGTTTTTGCCTGGTCTCTGTTGAGCGTAACGAGCAAACGCATCAGTTCCTGTCCCGATTCAAAGTCCAGATTTCCGGTGGGTTCATCGGCAATAATGACCTCGGGATTTGTTACGAGGGCCCGGGCCAGGGCGACTTTTTGCTGTTGACCACTTGAGAGTTCGGTAGGCGCATAATTCGACCATTCACCCATCCCCATGACTTCAAGCATAGTGTGTGCTTTTTCCAAGCTTTCACTCTTTAATCTGCCCATCAACACCAAGGGGAAGGCTACATTTTCCACCACGGTGAGCGACTTAATCCAGTTGGGCTGCTGGTACACCATCCCCACATGGTTTTTACGAAAATCACTGCGTTGATCTTCATCCATGCCCGCATACAAATTTTTAGTAAGAAACAGACAGGTTCCTGTACTTGGCGCTTCCAGTCCGAGAATCGTATGCAGGAGCGTTGATTTCCCACATCCTGATGGGCCAAAGATGACACAAAAATCATTTTGGTTTACTTCAAAAGAGATGTCTTTTAACACCGGCACGTCCTGCTTGCCCACATGGAATGATTTGGAGAGATGGTCGACTTGAATGATGGCGTTTATCATAGTATTACTTTTTGAAGCCTCCTAAAAATCCAAAGGCTCCTTGTAAATTCATAATGACGAGGTTCAGTGCATTCTCCGTGGCTTTCGGCGTAATGGTGACGGTATCAATGGAGTTGCCGAGATTTCCTGCTTTGTCTTTAGATAGAGAGCGTAGGTGATACACCTTTGATGGCGTGAGATTGGAGATAATCACAATGTGGTTAAAGGTTAGGTTGCTGTCCTCTTGGGTCTTTTGGGCATACGTTGTTCCTGTCCCTTCGCCAAACTCGACTTGCGATGTTCCTGGTTCGTCGGTGTTCCAGGACACAATCAGTTGAGCCGTTTGTTCCTGAGCGGTCTGCGTAACCGCGGGGATATTGCTTCCTTCCACATGGAGATCCGAAATCTGTGGCGGCCGGGTATCGGTGGCGGTGGTCAGCCGTTGGGAATCAGAAGTGGCTTCGTTGCCCACCTTATCCCTGCCTTTGACGACCAACATATAGTCCGTTTGGGGTAAAAGGCTCCGCACAATCATCCGATGATCACCTTTAGTTAAAGCCACGTTGACTTCATCCCGAGCGTCACCAGTCTGTCCTTCGGGGTAGTACGTCACAATGGAAGAGACCTCGGTATTTGTTGTCCAGGTGATGAGAATCGTGGATTGGGCGGTGTTGGCCACCTGTTGAATACGGACATTGGTAATTTTTGGTCGGGGGAGCGTGGTAAAGTCGAGCGTTGTTCCTTCGTACTCCGTGCTATCAGAATCAAAGGTATTGATTTTGTAGTAATACTTCGTGCCGTCAGATAAACCGGTGAGTTCCGTGGTGTAGGTCGTTTCGGATGTAGAGGTCGACACCTCTTTTGATCCGCCAAACGAGGTGGTGGTGCCGTAATAAATTTTGACCTTGCTGGCGTTTGAACTCGTGTATTGAATGGTCGTCGTGGTAAGCCCGATGCTTTTAGCCAGGACGTCCTTGACGGTTGGAGCCGCATTTGTGGAAAAACTTTTCTCATCAGATGTGCCGGTATTCCCATCTTCATCCGTCCATTTGGTTTTGTAGTAGTAGGTGGTTCCCGGATTCAGTCCCGTCAACTGAATCGAGTGCGAGGTGACCTGTGAAGAATTACTGGGTTCCACCGTGTTGTAACTTCCGCTGGTCGTCCCATATTGCACCTTGGAATCACTTGTGCGTGAAGTTGACCACGTGATGGTTGCCTTTTTGGTCGTGAGGCTTCCCGCACTTGGTCCAGTATCAATCGTTGGGGCTGTTGTCCATTTGCCGGTCGGCGTGATGGATACGGCATTGGTTCCCGAACTTTGCGCAGCCGCTCCATCTTTGGTGTACACCTTGTAATAATATTTGGCAGAAGACGGTGTGGTGTCCACATACGAAAGACCGGTCGTTGTTCCTACTTGAGTAAAGGTGCTGTTATCCGTTGACCGTTTGACGAGATAGGTGAGATTTCCTGCTCCTTGATAGGTGGGTGCGACCCACGTGAGAGTGACATTCCATTGCGAGGACGCTTTGATACTACTGTCTGACGCAACCACACTGCCTACATTGTCCGGATCAGTTGAGCTGAGTGTAAAGGTGCCGGAGATGTAGTTTGACGGTGAATAGTTGGGCGTTGTGGCATTGTCAATTGCCACCACATACACCGTATTGGTCCCTTTGTTCACACCGGGGAGTGCTGCGGCAGCAACGGTTCGTGTGGTGCTGTTGTCAATATAGGTCGATGCGTTTCCTTGAAGCGTGGCTAACGTGCTTGGCGGCGAGGTATTGATCATGTAGTAGTAATGCGCCACTGAATTTGATCCTGATGGGGTAGCAGTTGGCCAACTGAGTGCATATGAATTTGCGGTAGACGTTATTGGCGTCACCGTGACGGTATCCGTTCCGCCAAACGCCGGAGCCGCTCCTCCATACGAAAGGTTGCAGGTTCTTATGGTTCCATCGCTTGAGGTATTTCCTGCCGCATCCACCGTACGGAAATAGACCACATTTGTTCCCGAGACGATGGATGAGCCGTCCTGAGATTGCGATAATGTTCTCCCCGTTTCCGAGGAAAGAATGTAGTTGGTCACACCAAGCAATGATTCCGTGGTTGTCCCGAGCCATGTTCCCGACGTGGAGTTGATCTGATACTGCCAACCATACAGTCCGGCGTTGGAATCAGTCGATGCGGATAAACCGGAAGTCGGCCAATTAAAACTCATATCTGCCACGTTGGAAAAACTGCCTGATGCGCAGGAAATATACGTCACGTTGGCCGGTGCAGTGTTATCAAACCGGAACTGAAACTGAGCCGATGAGCCGGAAAAAATGTTTCCGGAGTTATCAACCGCTTTGATATTGAAATAATACGGAGAGCTGGACGTGGTCAGTGCCGTCCCGATATATCCGCTGGTTGCCAGATCCACACTGGTAGCCGAGACAATAAACTGGCAGGTGGTACCGGCAGTTGAAACAGGAGAAGTGCCTAGGAGTCCCTTTGCTGTTGCCGGATTGCCAGCTATGTCTGTTCCCAAATACAGACAGTACCCTTTAAGTCCCGATCCGCCGGCGTTATCTGCTCCAGCCGTCCATGAATAATAGGGTGACGATCCCTTCGTCCAGGCATTGGAAGACATACTCGTTCCGCCATTTGAGCGGGTCATGGCAACGGTCGATGCGTTGGTCGTCGGGGCGGTGGTATCGGTTGTCAGTCCTATAGAAACGTGAGGCAATAAAGGGACATCATTCCCACCAAATGTCAGGATTGCCTTGACCGAGATTCTTTGGGAAGTAATCGGGAGGGCTTGCATGGCCGACTGGGTAAGTTGAGCTGCCGTGTTCACTGTGGTTGTGGTATCGGTGGCGCTTGCCCACGCGCTTCCGGTCCAGTATTTCCAGGATGATCCTGACTGGCAAGTTGAGCCGTCATCGGTGCAGAGTTGATACTTGATCGCTGCGTTGCCGGTCGCGGTAGAATCGGTAGTGCAGGTTGATCCGGCAAGCGTCCCTTCGCAAAACGTATCCCAGGTGTTGACCTGCGCATTGGAGTAGGCGCTGGTGGTATAGACGCTATAGGTGCCTTGTTTGGAAAGCGTAAAGTCATCGACCTTGACCGTTTTTCCCGCCTTCACCAATACGCCATACTCGCGAGACGCATTGGCGCCGGTCAGCGTCCCCGACAGTTTCCACCACCCCGATCCGGCATCCGTGTAGGTGGTAGCAATCGTTGCGCCATTGTAGTAGAGCTGAGCAATAGAGGAAGTAATAGTCCCGCCGACATTGCCTGTGGTCGTATCGTAGACATACACGGAGAAATCATAGGTTGAGGTGTCACCAACATTGACTGACTGGTAGATTTTTCCGTCCGAGATTGAGCCTATAGTAACGGTATCGCCACCGGCCGCTGCGCGGCCAGAAGAAGAGGAGAAAGAGTGAGAGATGGCTACGGGATCACTGGCGCAACGAAAGCCAACGTTGCTGTACGTTCCCCGGCGCGAAAATCAGATACGCTGTGAACGCCCCGGCGTAGGACGTGCTAAACCAATGGCCGCCGCGCTAGAAGGCGTAGACAGTTGAAGCAGCGGAACCAGAGTTGTGATAGATTCTTCCAACACCGTAGGTGGCATCATAGGCAGATGCAAGTGGGCGATAGGCATCGTAGGTCAATGAGCCATATGAAGTAAGTGCAGTAAATTCCCGCCAAGCAAAACCCGATTGACCACTAACATCGGGTTGGTTTGCTTCGGTAATGGTGTCATTGGTCCATTCCCAAACGTTGCCAGGGATGTCCCAAATGTAGGCGCCGTTACTCAGTGTGAGAACGCGTTTTTGATTGCCAGCTGTTCCTGAAGTATTGTTCGCAGTATTTGTGGGACAGGAACTGGGGGCTTCGGTGGTACCGGCAGTATCGGTGTAGGCGCAGGCATTGTTGCCGGTATCGGTCGTGGAAGCAACCACTGCCAGAGCCGGTGCGTTGTCATTGTGTCCGGCGTAAAGGTAACCGCTCCCGACTGAACCCAAACTCCAGTTACCGGCTTGGGCTTCGGCGTTTCGTGCAACCGTCATCCATTCATTGTTGGTAATAAGGTGAGTCGCACTGCCATTGATAGAGACAGTAGAACAGCGGGTGATGGCGTTGGTTTGAGAAACGTTCGCTATTGGATATCCAGAGGCAACCGAGACGACTGCTTTGGAGTTGGCGCTGGTACAGGCAGTCCCTGAATCGGAATACGTATGATATCCTGAATCAGGAGAGGTAAGTCCTGTTGTCAAGTCAGAGGTGGCTGCACATTTTGCTTCATATTTCATGGCCAAAAATTCAGTCGTAGAATAGGTGGCATCTGCTGGAACCGCAACCCAACCGGCAGGCGCTACTGCTGCCACACTCCAGGAAGTATTGTTGCTGGCAAAGGCGGGATTCGTGAGTTTATTGGCAACCGAGTGCGCTCCCGTATCATCAACCGTGACCAGCGTGGAATCGTAGGTGTACGTACCAGCATTCGCCGTATTAAATGTCCAGGTTTTAGCGGTGTCATTGAGCGCAAAAATGCTGGTGATGCCTTTGAGCGTCAGATACGAGCCGGCGATGAGCCCGACGGTGATAAACAGAAGGGCAACAAGATTAAACTGAAACCGCGAAAAATGGAAGCGTGGGGTAAAGAGGTAGGTTTTGAGTTTAATTAATATTTGTCTCATGTTAGTTTCTTTATACTTCCATTATTCAGTAACGACCGCATCTGAACGATAGCAATTTGATTCAGTTGAACTAGACGATCTGATTGGGATATTTTTCTTCTGATTAACTCAGCGTTTATACCTTCCAAATTGGCCAAGACAACCAATTGAGTTACGTCAGCGTAATCACGAATATTTCCATCTTTGTTCGAATTTTCGTCACGCCAATCTTTAGCTGTTTTTCCAAACAGAGCTACATTGAGAACATCTGCTTCGCTGGCATAAACCATGTTGGCTCTATTGCCAGTGACATTTTCAGGAATTAAGTGTTCTTGAATTGCATCCGCGTGGATCTTGTAGTTAATTTTTGTGAGAGTTCTTTTGACATCCCAGCCAAGCGCCAGTTTTTGACTTTCTTCTTCTTTTAGTCGTTGGAATTCTTTGATTAAATACAATTTGAATTCAGCAGAGATCCAAGATGCAAACTCAAAGGCGATATCCTTATGGGCATATGTGCCACCAGTTCTTCCTTTTTTTGAAACCAATCCTATTGCATTGGTGGACTCTGTCCATTTTTTTGGAGTTAAAGAAAAGCTATTTAACCCTGCTTTTTGTCTAAATCCATCGAATTCGATGGATTTAAAATCAGGATTATTTATCTTTTCCCAAAGTCCCAAAAATTCTATCGTGTCACGATTACGGAGCCAGTTTTGAATTATATAATCACTTCTGTCCTCATCTTTATATCTGGCGATATCAGTCAAAGAGATATAGTCAGATTCCTTTTTAAAAAAAATGACAATTTCTATGCCTTTAACTGTAATTTTTGTATTAGTCATATTTTTTCTCATCATTCAAAAATGCTCAAACACATACAAACAAAACGGCTGCTATGCAACCCCATACAATCATAATAGTATTTCTGAAAGAAATTGCAACGTTGCAAACTGCATCACGGTCTCAATAGATGTTTTGTCAATCCGTGGCTATTGGCATGTTTGAAATGACCAATAATCGAGGCCTTTGTTTCGGCAAGTTTTTTGCTGGTTATCCGGCCATTTTTTACTTGTTTTTCTTTGGAGCGGTAGTTGCGCTCAATCCGGCGAAGCGTGGTACCACGAACCAGTACATGATCATAAAATGTCCGATACCCAACAAATGGCACTCCAGTTGAAACATTTTTGATGGTGAGTTTTTTAGGATGCAGGCAAAGATGGAGTTTCTCTTGGAGAAAAGCATCAATTGTCGCACAAAGCTGTTGTAAATACGTACGGTCGTGGTGCAACACAAAAAAGTCGTCCATATACCGCCCATACCAACGTACTCTGAGACGGTCTTTAATAAAGTGGTCGAGTTCATTGAGGTAAATATTGGCAAAGAGCTGGCTCGTCAGATTGCCGATTGGTAAACCAGTTCTGTGCTTGACCGAAATACTTGCTTTCGCACCATCCGAACTTGAATCAAAAAGAGAGAGCTGTGAGGGAACAAGTCTTTGGGGTGCTGTTAAATGGTGATGCGACGTAACGATCGTTTGAATCAGTGCTAATGTTTTTGGGCAGTGAACGGTTTTACCCATAATCCGAAGAAGAATATCCCAGGATACACTTTGGAAGAATTTACGGATGTCACACTGAAGAACATAGATTGACGTATTTTTACCATGAAAAGATCGGGCTGCCATGAGGAATTTTTTTAATCGCTTGGCAGCAAGATGTGTGCCTTTGTCTGTACGACATGCATAGGAGTCGTAAATAAATTGTTTTTCAAACAAGGGCTGGATCACATTGACTAATGCGTGTTGGATAACTCTATCTCGGAAATCCGGCGCGGCGATACTCCTGGTTTTTGGATCATGAAGCATGAAATAGGTATATGGACGCGGTACATATAGGCCCTGATCCAATTCCCATCGCAAATCAAAGAGGTTTTCCTCAAGTGAAAACGTGAACGCGCAAATCTTTCGCTTATAGCGATTATCCAGTTGTGCCTGCGTATGCGCGTACAATAAATTTTCTAAATTACATAGCTGTGTATACATAAAACGACAAACCCCGCTCTCACAAGCAGGGCTTGTCTTCTTGTACCCCATTTCTGTTTTCACCCATTTACTCTACCATCCGTATATCGAGAATGATAAAAATACAGGCGTTATGTTTTTCCAACTCATGCTGGAATGGAAAAGACCGCTGTGATCCTAAAACCCTGGATATGCATCCGTAAACACATACCGCTCGTTCTGGCGTTTCCTTTGCGGGTACGGGCAAAGGAAAGAGATCGCTGGCGCAACGAAAGCCAATGTTGTTGTTCGTATTCCCCGGCGTGTTATTCAGATTCGCTGTGAACGCCCCGGCGTTGGACGTGTTATTCCAATTGCCGCCGCGTTAGAAGGCGTGTTGCGTTTTGACTGATCTTCCCCTTGTCTATCATACACTTCGTGGCCCCATCCAACTTGAGAGCATCCGTCCGACTTCATTGAGCTTTTCAGCAGTCGTCACATATTGCTTAACACTCATAAGGCGCGTATCTTTGGTAAGCCGCACTATGATACGCAAATAATCCAACGTGTCCGATGCTTCAGTTTGTAGGGCATTTCTTTCAATTCCTCGTGCTTTATTGGCTTTCATGAGAAACATGAGAAGTGAGAGCGCCAATTCTTCAAGTCTTCTTCCGAGAATATGACGGTGATTTTTGGGTAAACGGTTGATGATGGGGTACAAGTAGAGGATAAAATCGTAGGTTTTTTGGTGCAGGATGAATTTTTCCATGTTTCCATTATGACAAAATAATCGGCTACGAATAAGGGGTCTTACCCCTCTTTTTGCAAGGGTTTCCGCTTCGCTTCAATAAACTGCACTTCGTTTGCCCTTGCAAAATTTCACCCTGCTTGCGGGTTCCCCTGATATGGGAGGCATGGCCATGCCTCCCAACTATTAATTTCGGGAGGGACCAAAACAAAGGAGGTGAAAACAATATGAAGCTATTAACCAAAGAACTACTCGAGAGATTTGCCAAGGTCGGCAGACAAGAAGAAGTAAAAGATCCACTCGTCATTGCAAAGTTTTTTAACCCTAGCGGAGCGGGTACATGGTATGCCACGGAATATGATCCGCAGTCAAAGGAATTTTTCGGATACGTTTCTATCTTTGGAGATGAATGTGACGAATGGGGTTCGTTCTCCCTTGATGAATTACAAAATTATACGGGTAAGTTAGGGCTCGGCATTGAGCGAGATTTGTATTTTAGTGAGAAGCCAATTAGTGAGGTTGTCCCAAGTGCAAAGTTATAAAAAGTTACCCATCCGCGAGACTAACCACCTCGCGGGTGGGATTAGAAAGGATAAATATATGATCAGACTATTGCCAGTTTTTAAAGGATACACAGTCGATTTACGACTACAGGAGTTTAGAAAAATAGAAATGGATAAGCTACCGGAATTTATTCCGCTACTTAATGATAAAGGTGCTCGGTTGTTTTACGAGTTTCGCCGGACTGAGGAAGGACAAAGCGAAATTGATCGCGTTTTAGGCAGAAAAATCTAAACGGTTGATAACACCCTGGGGAATAATTCTTCGGGGTGTTATTCGTCAGATGGTTCTACTTTTTCCCACTCACCAGAAAATGCACCGTCTTGCGTGGTGACATATATTGATGTTTGATCAAGAGATGATTCGTCATAGATTTTTGCTAGGTATTTTTTGAGATATATTTGAATGCCTAATGTAGGGCAGATTAAAAGAATGGTTGGGAATGGGTGGCTTGTGACTTCTTCAAATGTGCCGTTATCAATGTAGTCGGTATATTGTTCGATGCGTTTTCGCAGAGTAAAGCGTGGCGCTCCCTCGTCGATAACTTCAACAAAATATCGTTTGGTTTCTAGTTTTTCATCGACTCGGGCAAAATAGGCATCAGGTAACGGATGGATAATATATTTGTGAGCGAGTAAATCTGTTTTGGTGAAGAAATGAAGCGTGTGTTTTGATTTGGCTGATTCAGTGGTGAGATATTGATAATATTGGGCGATAAATAAGGCGTGGGAAATAAATTGTTGAGATCTGATTTTTTCTCGATAAATTCGTTGGAGTGTTTTTGTCTCTATACCTTCGATGTTTTGTAATACCTTGATACTACCTGAGGCAAGAAAATAAATAGCTGGTTGGTTCCCTGATCCAAGTGAACGGGTGTAGTGTTTGTTTATGTAATTTTGTGAAGTGAGAATTTTAAGATGGTAATTTGTGAGGCGTGGTGTTTTGTCATTGAGTAAGTGTTGAATGTGGGTGCTGGTGAGAAATCGAAATCGGTAAAGTAGTTTGAGAATAGTACGTTGTTTGTCTGTAAGTGTTGGGTTGTCCATAATGTGTGTTTGTGCAGAATCTGGAATGATTCTATCATTCCTCTCCCTTATATATAAGGAATAAGAAGTAAAAGTAAAAATACAATATCCCTATCTAACGGCCTAAACTCAAATATCTCATTACCTACCGGTAGGTAATCAAATGACCCTTACGGAACGACTACTTTTACCTTTCCAGATGATACATTTTTCACTTGTCTTTGGACTACAGCTACCGCCTCATACTTTTTTGCATAAGACTTCCTCGATGACTCAACTACTTCATCTATTCTGCTTTGACTAAATGGCATATGAACTGGTGTCGTAACTCCTGAAAATGGTTCTTCTGGATTAAGTGCGCCAAGTCTCATATAGAAATGGTATGAAGGAAGACTGGCAATCTCCCCTTGAGCAATATAGGGCTGGAACTGTGGCAAGATCATCCGCTCATCTTCTGGGTTGGCCGTTCGGAAACAGATAACCGTACCAGTATTAGCGAGCGTTATATTGACCAGTGAAATATCTTCAAGCTGAGATGTAGTTTGGTGAGCCAGTATTGCACCCAATCGATACTTACGAGCCTCTGAGAGGATTTGAGCAAACGCAGGAGTGGCAAAGTTTTGGAACTCATCAACATATAGGAAGAAGTCTTTTCTGTCTTCTGCTTTCATTCTGGCACGTTTAAGCGCCGACAACTGGATCTTTGCCATGATAAGCACTCCGAAAACACTGGAATTATCTTCACCAACCTTACCTTTAGCGAGATTGCAAAGAAGTATTTTACCCTCATTCATTATTGTGTCGAAGTTTATAGTGGATTTGCCTTGTTCAAGTATTCGCTTAGCAGTTGGTGAAAAGAGGAAACGCCCAATCTTATTCGTAATTGGCGAAATCATTTTTACCTTTTGGTAGTCTCCAGCTTTGGCGAATTCATACTTCCAAAAGTCCAAGAGATTTTCGTCTTTCAAGTTACGGACGACTGATTTTCTAAAAGGTGTATTAATCAGGAGTTTGTAGACCGTGAATAAGGTAGCGTCAGGAACAGTAAAAGCCGTATGAATAGTATTTCTTAAGATGTATTCCATCCTTGGCCCTGAGTACTTATCAGTATAGATTTTATGGAAGACTGAGATAATACTTTCGGCGATAAATTCTTTTTCTCGAATCGTATCCTCTTCGTTTAAGCCTGGAGTCAGTTCAAGTAGGTTAATGCCCATTGGATAACCGATATCATCAGGATTAAAGTAAACCACATCAGCAATACGCTCTCTGGGAATAACAGATAAAATTTGCTCAATTAAGTCTCCGTGTGGATCAATGACACTTAAGCCCTTATGGTTTTTTATATCCTGTTCGATCATTGACAAAAGCATGGTTGATTTTCCAGTACCTGTAGCTCCCAAGATATAGACATGGCGACGACGTTCATCGGCCGTCAAGCCTATCTTGGTTTCAGTGCCACCGTAGGTATTGTTTGCAAAATATATATCGAGCTCAGTCTTTTGTTTTAAAGATAATGGAGCTGGTAATTCTTTGCTATGTAACTTTGATAAGTTTTCGGTTTTAGTGATACTGGTATAGGGAAAGTGATAGAGATCGGACAATTCAGACGTCGAGAGAATCAGATTGCCCATAAAGCCAAATAATCGGCGTCTGTAGAGCCACAATAATAGATTATTGATTGCCTTTATCTTGAGGTATCTTTTTGGTCGTAGATTTTGATAGCCTGCATTAGTAAATGGACTAAGCGCTGCGATAAAACCCTTTTCAATTCTTGACCTGCTAGAGTAGACACTTGAGATAGTCAGATATCTTAAAGAAACGGTAAACAACTGCTGATCAATTTTTTGTTTAATCTGGGTTTCCACGATATCTCTGTATGTGCTATCAGGTAGCTGAGCTTTCAAAGAATTGATGGATAAAATTGGCCCCTCTCGACCACCAGTTAATATCCAGATTACTAAACCAAGGGGAAATAAAAGAATTTGTAAGGCGATATAAACAATCGCTAAAAAGATGGAGCCAGCTACATTAGATCCCTTTAACTCTGATAGAACATCCTTCTTCCCTAAAAAGAGTGAGCGGAGACGTCCAACAAATTGAGCTGTCGGCCTACTAACAGTAGATACAACCATTTGCACGGCCACCAACTCATTCTCAGCCAGCTTAGTCATTGTTCCTGTGATATAGGCAATGGGGTCATATTCGGCAAGATTGTCTTGTTTCTTAAGAGGAAAAGCGAAGTGATTAGTCAAACTGATATCTATGACATGTCCTTGGTCGTTTGTCTTAAGATAATCACTGGTTTCTTTTACTTGTATGCCAGGCAAGTATGCGATGAGATTCTTTTTGATGATTTGAGCATCATCCGCTGAAAGCCTCAAAATATATCTAATACCCTTATCTTTTGTGGAAGCAATTTCAAATGAATACGACTTGGTAACGTCAAATAACCTGAGTAACCAAGAACGCTGGCGCAGTAACCCATGAACTGAGGTGAATAGCTGAGTAGTAGTAAAAGAACTTTGTTCTGTTGAGGTTGGAGGTGATACTTCAAACAAGGTCGCAGGCTTAATGGATTCTTTCCAAGATAGATATAGTTTTACAACCTGATACGTCACCCAGAGAACAAGGACGAGCAATATAGTCAAAACCAGATATGGTCTATATGTGTTAAAGAAACTATAGAAAATTGTGAAATACGGATTTAAGAAGTTGCCTAAGCCGACAAGTTCTTTTTCTAGGATTGTGAATATAAGATTATTTTTCAACATAACTACCCAAGGTGGGCAGTTAATATCAAGTACTAATGGTATTTGATATTGTTTGAATGATACTCCTTGAGGCCGTTTTTGGCAAAAGGATACTCCCTACATCTGGCTTGA
>CAYIGO010000002.1:0-23710 GCA_964362965.1 uncultured Gammaproteobacteria bacterium
ATGACAATTTACCAAACCCAATTAGCTTCGAAACTGCCCTGACAAGCTTCTTTAAACACCTGACAGAATTCAAGAGGTCCTCTGCTACTATTACAGCTTATAAGAGTGATTTGCTCCAATTATCCAAATATATGGAGGAGCACCGCATCACCCAAGCCAGTACAGTTACGACTGCCCATCTCAACGAATTTGTGGCTTATTTGTCTAGCAATGGTTACATTCCAAAATCAGTCTCGCGCAAAATCAATTCGATGAAGACTTTTTTCAAATTTTTGGTTAGCAATGGTTCAATTTCCACAAACCCATCTCTGGCTGTCGTCCACCCCAAGTTTACAGTCGCTCCCCCCAGAATGCTGAGTGCACAAGAATTCAAAAGTTTGCGTGATGCCTGTAGACTTGATATTCGCATGAACGCAGTAATCGAATTATTATTACAAACCGGTATCAGAATAGGAGAATTGGCAAATATCAAAATGGAAGACTACCGTAAAAACGAGCTTTATATTAGACCATTTGAAAATAATCCCGGAAGAACCGTTCCTCTTGGTAAAAACACCATGTCTGCCCTTGCCAATTACCTGGCTATCAGGCCAGACGTCTATGAGCAAGCTTTTTTTGTGACCAAGACGGGCAGACCTCTTCTTATTCGCAATATGCGCGCAGCCATCGACCGCTATTTTAGGTTGGCTGGGATCAAAAGTGTCAAGGTCAATGATCTGAGGCATACTTTTGTAGTAGCTCAAATTCAAGGTGGAGTTGATTTTACATACCTAGCCAAAATTTTGGGGCACAAGCGCGACGTCTCCATCAACCGCTATCTTCTCTATATCAAGGCTACAAGGGGAAACCTAAATAAGTTGGTGGAACTATGAAAGAGATTGCCAAAGTAACTCTCTCTCTCTGAATTAATCCCAAGCAATGGACCAAATCTCAAATCGTGGCAGAGGGTTAAAAATTATATCCTCCAAAATAATCATTTGGATATTTCTGTAATTTTAATTCCTGAAATAGGTTATATAACACAAAATGGAAATCATAGGTTGGGAATATTGACTAAAAAATATGAATCAGTTACAAAAATAAAAGTTTTACATGTTGAAGACGAATATAATGGTCCTAGAAATTTTTGGGAGGAAATGGTAGCAGAAACACAAAAAGAAAACATCTATAATTACGAAGATTTTTGGAAATTTGCTATAGCTAATTTTGGTGAGTAGGTGGGCCCGGATGGAATCGAACCATCGTCAGGACTTTATAAGAGTCCGGTCACTACCATTGAACGACGGGCCCAACTCCCATATTTTACTATATCTTCCCTCTCCTGAAGTAAGGAGAGGGATCGAGGGTGAGGTTATAACTGAGATCTCTCGGCAATTTCACTTTCCACCAACCTCACATCCCTCCCATATTTCAATCTCGAAAGCTGTTTAATAGCTTCGGCAAGCTGGGGATTATAAGCCTCTTTATCAGCCTTCATGTCTTTGGTGACATCCATGGAAAATGGTGGAACCGGCTCGTTATTGACAATAGTTTTGATGTAGACATTATATTTATCAACATTTAGTAAGTCTGCTTCATTGAAAGTAGGTGAAAACTCATGTTGCAAATAATTCGCGTCAGAGACACCGGTTCTAAAAGTCATAACTGTTCCCACATTGCCAAAAATAGCATTTTTGACTTCCTCCTCCATTTGGCCAATAAATTGATTAGCGACTGTCAGATTGAGTTTATATTTCCGGGCTTCGGAGAGAATTGTAGCGAAATCAGCCGTGGCAAAGTTTTGAAACTCATCGACATACAAGTAAAATGGCCGTCTCTGAGATTCTGGAATATCAGCGCGTGAGAGAGCGGCCATTAGGAGCCTCGGCACCAAGATCAGTCCCAAGAAATTACTATTCTCTTCACCCAATCGCCCTTTATTCAGATTGACAATCAGGATCTTGCCCTCGTCCATGACTTTACGAAAATTAATGACACTTTCACTCTGGCCAATAATCACCCGCATCATTTTGTCTGTGATAAACCGGCCAAATTTGGAGACGATATAATCGAGGACTTCGGATTTATGAAAGTCAGAGGTCTGAGCTATCTGATCAGTCCAATAACGCCTGACAATCGGATCTTGGACCCGGGGCAACATCTCTTGAACAAAATCTGGTCTTTGAAGTGCCTGAACCACTTCGACAAATGTTCCGCCGGGCACGGCATCGAGAACTGTGAGCATGGCATTTCTGATTGCGTGTTCAAACCGAGGTCCAATAATTCCTGTCTTGTGCGGATCGTACAATTTATACATTAGACCGATAATAGAACTGGCTATAAAATGCTTTTCCTTTTCGTTACTGGCTTGAATCATATTAAGTCCCATTGGTCGTTCGAGGTCGCCAGGATCAAAATAAATTACATCTTCAGCCCGCTCGGGTGGTATGTAACCTAGTAAATTTTCGGCCAGGTCATGAGGATCAATAAGGCACACCCCTTTGCCCTCTCGCATATCTTGGATAATCATTTGCTTTAATAGCTCCGTTTTTCCGACACCGGTTCTTCCAATAATATAGGTGTGGCGCTCACGGTCTTGGTCTCCCATAAATACTGGTCTGGTTACACCACGAAAGACACTTTTCCCCAAGTATAATCCATGGTCAGGAATTTGCTGTGGGGCAGGAGCCCGCTTGGCATTGAGCCAAAAAATATGAGGGGTTTCGATAGTTTTATTGGGAAAGTGATAGAGAGTCGCCAATTCTTCAGAATTAAGAATAGTCTGGGCGCCCCACCAGAGCATCGGTTGGTAACGGTAGATAAAGTCTGAAACAAAAGTGCCAGAGAATCTGACATTTTTGCCAGTCAGTCCATTGTTGTCACCATTATATTGTTCAAAAGCAGCTCTAATATTTCCCATGTGAGCCTTGGCCGATTCTTTGGATGTCGAACAGACGACTAATCGGATAGTTGTTTCATAGCCATTTTTTGAAACCTTGTTGTCTACTGCTTCCAAGACTTTGGGGTCTACTTTGTAGCTGGCTTTCTCGGGATCGCTTTCCGATTTTTTGGTTTTTCCAATCCACGATCTACCTTGCGATTTCCACTTACTGTCGGCCGGGGCTATTATTATTTGAATATGGGCCCCTTCTCCCTCTCCCATCTTGGCAAGACTAGAGGTCAGTGCGGCCATGGGATCGACTGCAAGATTTTTGTATACTTGAAGTGGCTTGTAAGGAACACCTTTCATGACTAGCCACTTATATTCGACGACGCCCTCCTCGGTAAAGATATTTGGTTCTTCGACTATTTTTATTTCAGCCCCTGGATAACTGCCGTGGATTTGTTTTTCGACCAAATCTCGCAATTTGTCGGGAACCACTATATAAAAACGTATGTCTTCTTTACTTGCTACTATTTCAAAGCTAATGTGGGGTTGGGATTGTAAAAATGAAAACCAGCCAAATGGTCCAAGACCTCCTTTTTTGATAGAGGAAAGACTGTTAAAGACTTGCTCCATGGCATCGGTTTTTATTTCATTGTCGCGAGGGACGGCTACCTGCAAGCAGACCATAGAAAGCGAGCTTTTTTCGCGATCGCGGTGTCTATAGAACGCCACGACCAGGTATACTCCAAAAAATAAAACCAAAAATACTGCGGCCACTACAGCCATTAGAAATATCAGAGCTATAAATACAGATGTAAACTCCGTCATGGTGATAAGCCTATTATATGCTTGTGGAGGATCTTTGCTTGGCGAACACACCAGATAGCCAGCCAGCGGATAGCTTCCCAGACATGATGATGCAATCCTTTGACTATCTGGTCATCGGTTAGGGGTAAAGTAACGACCGGATCTACTGGATCTGCAGCTTGGACCAGGGGTTGTCCGGTGCTGTCATCCATGACTGGAGTTTTCAATTCGGCAAGCTTTTCTACTCTTTCGATATAGCCTGCAATCTCTGGACTTTTTTCTATTTCCACATGGGTTGGTATTTCAGTTATTTTTACCGGCTCTCTTTCTTTTCCCCCAAATTCCGCCACTATTTCCTCAGTTAGAGTTGGTGTCGGTTGATCGTTGTCATCCTGGGCAGGTTTCATATTCTAATAATACTAAATTTTCCAAACTTCTTCAGGGACATTATTTTGAAAGTTTACAAATCTTGCTATCACAAATAGCGCATCTGACAAACGATTTATATATTTTAGGATATTTTTTTCTTTAATTTCCAACTTTACGATTTCTCGCTCAGCTCGTCTGCATACAGCCCGAGCTACTTGAAGAAAACCTACTGGATAAATAAAATTCTTAAGTTCTGGCAACTCTGCTTGCAGTTTATCAATCAGTTTTTCGAGCCGTCTCGTCTCTGAACCTCTGAACCTCTGCACCTTTGACCCTGCCAATATAGAATTTATTGTCATAAGATTGGTTTGGATGCGATGTAATTCTTTATTCTCTCCACAAACCCCTATCCACGAATTCAATTCATCTATCGTTCCCAATGTAATTGCCAATTGATCACTTTTGTTAATTCTGCCATGAAATGTCCCCGTCTCCCCCTTGTCCCCTTTTTTGGTATAAATCTTATTCATATATTTCCCCTCTTAGATTAAGAGGGGTGTCCCGATGTTACATCGGGACGGGGTGATACGAACAATTATAGATTAGCATTCACTATACCCACAGCCATAACATTTTTTACATCCTTCTTCAAAAGCCAGAGCTGCTTCACCACATTTGGGACATAGGTCCATCCTCCTACTTTGATGATTGTCTATTGTTAGTTGGACCGCTGGGTGAGATTTTTCTTGATCTTCATTTTGATAACCGATAAGTCCAAAGTGCATGCCCAGGACCCGGGCTACAGCATCTGGTAAACTTTTTATTTTATTGGGACCAAAGCCGACTGACCTTCCTCCCCCAATTCCCATTAGTTGATCCATCAGTTCTCGAGCCCGCTCGCGGGCAGGCAAATGATTACCAAAACGCAAAGTGGTAGAAATAAGTCTCCCTAAGGCTTCTGCCATAGCAGCCACTTCACTTCCAGCTTTACCGATCGTCACAAAAACTTCAAAGGGGTTTCCATCGGTATCTTGATTGACAGTAATAAAGGCTATCCCCATCGGTGTCTCAATCCGATAGGTAGCCCCCTCAACTTTTAACGGACGGGGCTTGATGGTTGGTGTGGGTATTTCACTTTTAGTGTGCCCATTGCCAGTTCCCATATTTAAAACTTGTTCGTTTTTACAACCATCGCGAAAAACTGTAATACCCATGCAACCAGTATCCCAAGCCATCATATAAGCTTTCTTTATATCTTCGACCGTACTATCGTGACGCAGATTAATAGTTTTGCTGACTCCGTTATCGGTGTATTTTTGAAAGGCGGCCTGAGTTTTGACATGCCAATCGGGATTTATTTCGTGGGCAGTACCAAAGACTGCGCGGACATCAGCCGGAATTTCTGGAATATCACGAATAGTTCCATGGTCAGCCACTTCTTTCATCAAGTCTTCACTATAAAATCCCCGCCTTCTTGCCACTTCTTCAAATTTTGGGTTGACAAAAGTCAGAGTCCTATTTTCTATTTTTACAATGTGCTGATAGGCAATCGCAAACAACGGTTCACAACCTCCAGAATTGTCTGCCAATATTCCAATAGATCCCGTCGGGGCAATCGTTGTCACAGTACTATTGCGAATAGGCGTATCTTTATAAATACTTTGTTTCCACATTGGAAAAGGTCCACGTTCGACAGCTAATTGCATCGAAGTCTTATGCCCCTCCTCGTTTATAAATTTCATTATTTTTTCAGCCAGATCGAGTGCATCCTGACTATCATAGGGAATTTCCAGCTCAACTAGCAGATCCGCCCAACCACCAATACCCAAACCAATTCTTCTGATGTTTCTGACAGTTTCAGCAATTTGTGGCAATGGAAAGGGATTTTTTTCGATGACACTATCCAAAAATCTGACAGCCAAGTGAACTGTTTCCTTGAGCTTGTCCCAATCAACCTGTTTGTCTTTGACAAAATATTTGAGAAATATACTACCCAAGTTACAAGCATCATAAGGATAGAGAGGTTGTTCACCACATGGGTTTGTCGATTCGACTATCCAGCCTTCAGCTCTGATAGGATTAGAAGTACTCTCATTAATTCTATCGATAAATACCAGACCTGGATCCCCAGTTTTCCAGGCACCTTGGGCTATTTCTTCCCAGACTTTACGGGCGGAAAGTTTGCCTACAACCTGTTTGGTGTTGGGGGCAACCAGTTCGTAATCTTCATTTTTTGCCAGCGCGTCCATAAATTTGTTAGTAATAGTCACAGAAATATTAAAATTAGTAATTCCTGTTCCATCGTCTTTGCAATGAATGAATTCCAGTATGTCTGGATGGTCCACCCGCAAGATTCCCATATTAGCCCCCCTTCTCATTCCGCCTTGTTTGATTTGTTGAGTAGCTTCGTTGTAGATACGCATGAAAGATACTGGTCCAGAAGCTACCCCCATAGTACTACCGACGCGTGAACCTTTGGCACGAAGTTTTGAAAAGGAAAATCCAGTACCTCCACCACTTTGGTGAATTAAAGCTTGGTGTTTTATCCCATCAAATATACCCGTAATATCATCTGTCACAGGCAAGACATAGCAGGCACTATATTGCAAACCGTTATTTTTACCAGCATTCATCAAGGTTGGTGAATTTGGCAAAAACCAACGATTTAACATCAACTTATAATATTCTCGGGCATAATTTTTTATTTCCTCAGTTGATTTACCAAACTTTTCTTCAGCAGAAGCCATTTCGACAGCTACCCGCCAGCACATCTGATTGACGTTTTCCAAAATATTCCCCTCTTTATCTTTTATAAAATATCTTTCTTTAAGGACCCTTATTGCTTGAGTACTCCATTCGGGTGCTGTAATGTCGGAAGGGATATCCATATTAATTGGTCAACTTTTCCACTAACTTTTCATATTCTTCAATATCTGATACTTCGAGATAGACAGTCGAGAAGCGTAGCCAAGCCACACGATCAATAGCTTTTAAGCGCTTTAAAACCATCTTGCCTACAGCGATACTAGTTATTTCCGAGACTTCTTTTTTGCGGACATCTTTCTCAACTTCGTCTGCTAGTTGGCGCACCAAATCAATAGAAAATGGTCTTTTGTCAAAAGAGCGGATAACCCCATTGACAATTTTTTGTCGGTCAAAAGCCTGACGTGATCCGTCTCTTTTAATGACAAATATAATTGGGCCCTCGACTCTTTCAAAGGTGGTAAAGCGCTTATTACACTTTTGGCACTCACGCCGTCTGCGCAAAGACTGACCGTCTTCGGCTACCCGAGACTCGAGGACACTAGTATCGTTGTAAGAACAAAATGGACACTTCATATAGTGGTATCGTCAAGACTACGACACTAAATCTAGTGGGTCAACTAGTAATAAGTGTATCGGAGGGGGTCAGTTTTCCAGAAGCGCTTGGGCGACTTGCTGAGCCATGAGTTCATTTGTTTTTAAAGCCATTTCTAGAGGAGGTTGAAAAGTCTTTAGTATTTCATGGTGCTTGGCTACTGATTTGGCCAATACTGTGAGCATTTCGCGGTTTGAGAGAGAGGCCTTGACTGCCGATTCCAAGTACTTTTCGGCTTTAGTGGCAGTACTGATGGCCAGAGCTGACTTTCCGCCCTCCATTAAAGCGCGGGCGGCATTGATGCGTTTGTCTGCATACAATAGTTGGAGTTTGGCTTTCTTTATGGGATCAAAGGTTGTCCAGAGCCTTATTTGATCCCTGACTGCCTTGATTTTATAGACTGGACTATCGGGTAGAATACCGGGGTAGGGCAGGTAATATTCGACTTTTACTTCAGGTACAGATGGGCCAAAAAAAGACGGCTGTGAAGCCGCTTGAGGATTGGTTGTGGCCGACAAAATAGATACGACCAAAATAGCAATACCCATTGCTATAGCCAAAATTCTGGAGATGTGTACACTGTACAAACTCAGTTTCATAAGGCCAAGATAGTATGCCACAAATACACATCAAATGCAAATCTATACTCTATCCCAATATATCAACCCCACAATTTAAACAATCCTCCAACAGACAGAAGAATTCCCAGTCCCAACCAACCCAGGACAAAAACTATAATGCCATTTAATACCCAATCAAGAATTTTCTCCTCTTTGGGGTCGAGTTGATCTTTTACTACTGTGTCACTTGCCACTTTGGCACTTGTTACTTTTTTTATTGCCATATTCAAATCATAATCCCCATTGGGTTATAATTCAACTATGAAACTTCAAAGACTAAAGGAAAATCTCCAAAGATATAAATATTGGTATTTGGGATTTGGCATTGGATTATTGGCGTTATTGATTTATTTATTTTGGGATCTTCCCAATCCCATGATGCTCTCCACCAATCCCCCGTCCGCCTCTACCAAATTATTAGACAGAAAAGGCAATCTTATATATGAAATATTTTTTGACCAGAGAAGAACTCCCATTTCCCTAAAATCTCTCCCCGCCCATGTCATAAATGCCACTTTGGCTGCTGAAGATCACGATTTTTACAAGCACTCGGGGTTCTCCGTCCGCGGTATAGCCCGCGCTTTTGTCAATACTTTTTTTAGACGCAGTCTCCAAGGAGGCTCTACTCTCACCCAACAGCTGGTCAAGAATGCCTTGCTTACATCCGATAGGACTATACGCCGCAAAATCCGGGAGTTTACACTCTCAATGGTTGTCGAAATGGCATATTCCAAAGACCAGATTTTGGAAATGTATCTCAATCAAGTCCCGTATGGTGGCACCGCTTATGGCATAGAATCCGCTTCCAAGACTTATTTTGGAAAATCCGCCTCTGAATTAAATTTATCAGAAAGCTCACTTTTGGCAGGTCTTCCCCAAGCTCCTTCCTACTATTCCCCGTTTGGATCAAGGCCCGAGCAAAGTAAAATCCGCCAGATTTATGTCCTAGATCAAATGCTGTCAAACAAATTTATTACCCAAGCAGAGTACGATCAGGCTTTGGAGACAGAAGTAAAATTTGACCTTTCGACTACTCTCAAGGCTCCGCATTTTTCTCTCTGGGTAAAGGATTTATTAGCCGAAAAGTATGGACTGAAAAAAATCCAGGAGGAAGGTCTTACTGTCACAACTACCTTAGACTTAGACTTGCAACTCTTCGCTCAGGACGCGGTAGCCACAGAAGTGGCCAAATTAAAGCGTGAAAAAGTAGGTAATGGCGCAGCCTTAGTTACCCAGCCCAAGACCGGACAAATTCTCGCCATGGTTGGATCCAAAGATTACTTTAATATCAAAGATGAAGGAAATGTCAATGTCACCTTAGCCAAAAGACAACCCGGAAGTGCCATAAAACCAATTACTTATGCAATTGGTATCGACAAAAAATTGTTTACAGCTAGTACAGTACTTGCCGATAAACCCACTTGTTTTGCCCAAGCCAATCAAGAATTATATTGTCCTGTCAATTATGACGGCCAATGGCATGGACCGACCCAAGTCAGGTTTGCTCTGGCAAATTCGTTTAATATTCCAGCTGTCAAAGCCTTGGTAATCAATGGCTTATCCAATTTTGTAGCCACGGCTTCGGCATTTGGCTTTACGACTCTCACCGATCCGACTAAATATGGTCCATCTTTGACTTTGGGTGGCGGAGAAGTGACAATGCTAGATCTAGCGACAGCTTTTGGAGTTCTTGCCAACACGGGCCAACGGGTAAATCTCAATCCAATTTTAGAGGTCCGTGATCGCAATGGCGAGATTCTGGAAAAGACTCCTAGCCTGCCTTCAAACACTAGAGTTATTTCAGCAGGGGCTGCTTATATCGTCTCTCATCTTTTATTTGATAACGGTGCCAGAAGCGCTACTTTTGGCCAATCGTCGTATCTAGTAATCCCAAAACATCCGGAAGTCTCAGTCAAAACAGGAACCACCAATGATAAACGGGACAATTGGACAATAGGCTACAATCCCGATGTCTTGGTCGCAGTCTGGGTTGGCAACAATGACAATACTCCCATGAGTAATGTAGCCTCGGGAGTCACCGGAGCATCCCCTATTTGGAACAAAATTATGACCAAGGCTCTATTTGGAAAAGCACCACATTGGCCAGTCCAACCACCGGATGTTGTTGGGGGCATGGTATGTTCACTTTCTGGACTCAAGGTGCCAGACCCGACACCTGCGGACTGTGCCCCTCGCTATGAATATTTTTTGAGAGGGACTTTTCCCCAGGTCCAGGGCGATATCAGACGTGATATCAGAATCGGTGAAGAAACGCAAAGCCACATGGTCATTTTTGATCCACTCGGTGTTGAGCTGTGTCTGGATTGTCCCGGAGGCTACGGCGAGGCTAATATCATTCGCCTCGACAAAAACGGCAAAGCCATCAGAAACTGAGGTTGTATTCTATCCTATAGTGTTGTAGAATCAGTAGATGAAGATTTGGACAGAGATCGCTTCTTTTCTGGTGGCTATTGGCAAGCCGGTGTATTGGATGGTTTTTAAGTGGCCAAAGTGGCAGAGTAACAGAGTAAGAAAAGTTAAGAATATTAAAATTATATATTCCTCTCGGAAAAAATATTGGCTTAAAGATATATTGAAAAAAATATATTTTGTTAAAACAATTCAATTTTCGATTAAAATTACCATCCCCAAACTCCCCAAATTCCCAAAGTTTAATCTTGCCCTAGCGGTCTTTGGGATTTTGACATTGGTCATTGGGATTTATTTTTATGTTTTCAGAGGTCTTCCTTCCCCCACTACTCTTACTACCAAGCCCGTTCCCTTGACTACTCATATCCGAGATCGCAATGGTGTAACTCTGTACAAACTTTATAAAAATGAAAACCGAACTCTGGTGAAACTTACCGAAATACCCTTGTTTTTTAGACAGGCAACCATTGCCATCGAAGACAAAGATTTTTACAGACATTCCGGTTTTTCTATTACTGGCACGTTACGAGCTTTTTGGCGAAACAGTACTGGAAAACAAGTCGAGGGCGGCTCAACCATTACCCAGCAATTGGTCAAGACAGCACTCCTTTCTCCTGAACGTACACTGCAAAGAAAGGTTCGTGAATTGGTCTTATCGATTGCTGTCGAACTCTTGTATTCCAAAGATCAAATTTTAGAAATGTATTTAAATAGAGTTTCTTATGGTGGTGAATCTTATGGTGTAGAAGAAGCTTCCCAAAGTTATTTCAATAAAGGTGCCAAGGATCTGAGCTTGTCAGAAGCTGCACTACTAGCCGGTCTTCCCGCGTCTCCCACCACCTATTCACCATTTGGAGCCAGACCAGAGCTTGCGAAATCGCGCCAAAAAGAGGTCTTGAGACGCATGAGTGAGGATAAATTTATAACTTGGGAGCAAGCCCAAAAAGCCAGTGAAGAAACCTTAACGTTTGCTACTCCGAGAATTGATATCAAAGCCCCCCATTTTGTGATGTATGTCAAAGAATTATTGGCACTCAAATATGGATCGGAAGCTGTCGAGCAAGGAGGATTGGATATTACTACTTCGCTTGATTTGGATTTACAAGAGAAAGTCCAGCAAATAGTTTTTAAGGAGACGGCCAAAGTTGCCTATTTGAGAATAGGAAACGGAGCAGCTTTGGTTACCAATCCCACGACGGGAGAAATCTTGGCCATGGTTGGATCACGTGATTATTTTGATGTTGCCCACGATGGCAATGTAAATGTAACCCGCGCCCTCCGTCAGCCGGGAAGTTCTATCAAGCCTATTAATTATGCTTTGGCTCTCATGCACAATTTTACTCCGGGAACATTGATCGAAGATGCGCCAATTACTTACAGGACTCCGGGACAACCAAATTATTCTCCTGTCAATTATGATGGCAAGTGGCATGGCAAAGTCCCACTCCGGACCGCTCTTGGCTCTTCTTACAATATTCCAGCGGTCAAAATATTGGCAGCCAATGGAGTAGATAATATGATAGCTCTAGCTCAAGAGATGGGCATTACTACTTGGAATGATCCCACGCGATTTGGCTTGTCTCTGACTTTGGGTGGTGGAGAAGTAACCATGCTGGATATAGCCACAGCTTACGGTGTCTTTGCCAATACTGGATCCAGGGTAAATCTCCATCCGATACTTGCAATCAAAGATAGCAACGGAAAGATCCTGGAAAAATTAAGTGAATATCCGCAGACCCGCGTCATGGATTCAAAAATCGCTTACTTGATTTCCGATATTTTGTCCGACAATAATGCCAGATCTCCCGCATTTGGTCACAGGTCTGATTTGTTTATTCCGGGACATCAAATAGCTGTCAAGACTGGAACTACCAATAATTTACGGGACAACTGGACCATTGGATATTCACCTGATCGGTTAGTCGCTGTCTGGGTTGGCAACAATGACAATTCCTCCATGAGCTATGTGGCCTCTGGTGTCACTGGGGCATCTCCTATTTGGCGCAAAATCACAGACGAGTTACTCAAAGGAAAACCGCCTACAGTTTTCAATCCTCCAGAGGGTTTGATCAAGGTCGCAATCTGTACCATTACTGGGGAGTTGGCTTGTGAAGGCTGTCCATCTAGAGCCGAATTTTTTGTCCCAGGCACTCAGCCTGGACGTGCCTGTAATCCAGAGGCAATCAAGAAATATCTGGAGGACAAAGCCAAGAAAGAGCAGGAAGATAGAGACAAAATTCTAAATGGTGCTAAAATTGGAGAGTGAGCAATTACAAAAACACCCTTATTTTAATTTCCCTTCTGGTGATGCTGGTGGTGGTAATTTTTGGCGTGCGTATTCTGCTTCGTAGTTCACTATAATTTCCGCAATCTCCGGCACCGTCTTCTCCGCCTCATCTCTTTTGGTATCTTTATTCAAAATCACCAATATATATGGCTGGATTTGACATTTGACATTTGTCATTTGACATTTGATGATCCCTGAGTCCGCCCAGACCCCTTCATCTGTTCCGACTTTGTGAATCAGCTGGATATTTGGATTGAGACTTGGGGCAATGCGGTCTTCAAAGATACTGTCTTGAAAATATTCCCATATCTCCGGCTTTTTGTAGATATCTTTCCACATTTCGACTACATCCAAGGGGGTGGTCGTGTTTTGGGAAAAAAGCGTATGGTCCATCCCCATATCGTCTATTATTGATTGTATTTCCTTTTCGCCAAAACTGTCTATTATGGTCTTTGCTGCTTCATTGTCAGAATACTTACCCATGGCGAACACCAATTGTTTTCCACTGTATTCTCCATACATTTTGTCAAACCCCGCCTGTGATGCAGCAGACATTATCGGTACTTTCAATATAGAAGCCCCTTTAAATTCCACGTCTTCGTTTATGCCATACCAGACTTTATCTTCTAGCCTATAGACCACAATTCCATATAGACCGGTATTCACAGCCAATTTTTGTCTGATTTTTTCCAAGACTTCCTGGGTTCCCCTATTTGTATCGCGGTTGACTTGATTGACCAAGTAACTGATTCTAAACGGTTTCATCCAAGAGAAGCTGTCTTTTTTGATATCCTTCTTTTGTGTACCAAGCCAGATGATAAAGCTAATCACACCACAAAATAAAAACAAAAACAACAAAGCTTTTCTATTTGGTGGAGTTTTTGGTATCGGTCTGACAAGCTTGTCCATGACAATTTACTTTATCAGATTTGGTGGAGTTTGACCCGACGCGAATGCGACTAAGTTGGCAACTGCAGTCTTACCCATAGCAAGTCTTGCCGACTTTGTGGCCGAAGCAATATGGGGAGTCAAAATTACGTTGGACATTTCGATCAGCTCTGGTCTTGGGTACGGTTCATTTTCCCAGACATCGAGCGCTGCTCCAGCCAATGTTCCCTCTTTTAATAAATCCAATAAGTCTGACTCATCCACCACGGGTCCACGCGCGGTATTTATAAGAAAGGCTCCGTGTTTAAAATTAGTTTTGCTATTTATCAGATGATGAGTTTCCGGAGTCAATGGAACATGAAGTGTCACAATATCCGACTGTTTGATTACGTCTTCGAGAATCGTTCCCGAGGACCTGGAATGGACCAAAACTTTCATTCCAAAAACATTGGCCTTTTCAATGACCATACTACCAATCCGTCCAGACCCAATAACACCCAAGGTCTTACCTTTGAGATCTGTCCCTACAAAAATATCTGGTTCCCAACCGCGGTAACCAACATTTTTGGCAAAATTGGCCGCTGGCTCGAGCTGACGAGCCAAAGCAAGAATTAGACTCCAAGTAAACTCAGCCACTGCTTCGTTGACTTCGTCACAAGGAGTATTGGTGACCAAAATATTTCTCTTCTTACATTCTTCTACATCAATATTGTCAAAGCCGACTGCATAATTGGCAATGATTTTTAGGTTTTTACCTTTATCCAAAATCTCTTTGTTTATCTTGTCTGTAAGTAAACACAACATTCCATCAAACGTCTCATCTAGATCACCTAATTTTCCCAATGTAACATTTTCTTTTAAAGGCTCTACTACCTCTTCATAAAACGGAATCTTATGCGTCACCAATATTTTCATTAATCTATCTTATCAGAAAGACGTAAGTATTGTAAAAACATACCCGGGGTCATAATTATAATATTCAAATCCCGCTTTATTTTATCTATTTTATAATGCTTCAGATTATAGGTAATCAAAAATCTTACTTTGGCTTGATCTGCTCCTGCCACGATGTGTGCATCGTTTGGATCAATAGAATAAGTTGAATATTTTTTTACATTATCAATGACAATTGTCTCCAACATTGGCAGTGGTTTATTTATATTCAGTCTCAGTTTTACTATTTCCGATTCTTTTATAGACAAATTAGAGATAATCTTTTTGATATCCAAATTATTTATCAATTCTGAGGCTGCACCAGTGTTTGAAATGAGAGAAGAAATTACTACGTCTGAATCGACAAATACTTTCATAATTGCGTGCGGGCAACGCTTAAGGCATCTTCGATCGCTGTGATGTTCTTTTTGTCTTCTTTTTCAGCCAAATACAGATCATAATCTAGGCCTGTCAAGGCAAAAGAAATGGAATTAGCAGGAATGCGATAGACATTACCGATCCTTTTAGCTAAAATCTCACCTCTTTTTATGAGGTCATAAACCGTATTGCTACTCAATTGAAGTATCTCGGCTACTTGGTCTGGAGTGTACACTTTGGTACTAATCATGACTGTATGTTACTATATATGACCATATCTGTCAATAGGAATCTCTTGACAAAGAAGGAGAAGAAGTAATATGCCCCCATGACAAAAATGTGGCTTGCGGGACAGTTTAATGTTCTATTTGATAATGGTAAGGGCTCAGGCGGACCTACTGCAATTACTAAACTCATGAATTCCAATGGTAAACCTGATTATTATTTATTAAATATAGCTGCCTTGGGAATAGTTGATCAAGTTTTGAGATTTAACGATATTGATCCAACATATGCTGAAAATAAAGCGAGGGTAGAAGGTTATAGAATGTTAACTGAAAAAATAGAACAAATGGCGGGTGGTAAAGAAAATTTAAGAATTGTTAGATACTAAGTTATCTTATCTTTGGTTAACAATCCCTTTTGTGGTCCTACAAATCCCAATACCGAAGCGGAGTTTTTGGAGCCCCAGAGCATGGCATCTTCAATTGATTTGCCATAAATAATAGCTGCCATAAATCCCGAGCCAAAGGCATCCCCTGCTCCAGTGCGCTCGACGACTGGCGCTTCAATTATTGGAGCAAAATAATCTTTCGTGCCATCAAAGCAATAGGCTCCCGCTGGCCCATCGGTCACCACCACTATCTTTGGACCAAGCTTTGCTAATTCTCTGGAGAGTTCTTTAGGTAACAACTCTGATTTTAATAATTCGTTACCCTCCTCTGTGTTAATAAAAAGAATATTGGTCACTGCTAGTACATTAGAAATTTTATTCTCTTTCAACTGGCGACTGCCAGGATTAAAAGCAATTTTGGTGTTGTGGGCTTTTGCCCAGGCTAAAGCCTGTTTATAAAACTCCTCATAATTTTTTCCAGCGGTTGTTAGATATATCCACTCCGATGTCACATCGGAGTCAACATCAAAGCCATCGTCCATTGAGGGATAATATGACAGAATCGTCCTTTCTTCTTGATAATTTATGACTACTCCAAAACCGGATTCTACTGGTAGTTGTTTGACAAACTTCGTCTCCACTCCCTCTTTTTGTAAAGTCTCCAAAACCATTTTGTCAGAATTTCCAGATCCCAAAGCTCCAACCATGGCCACTTTTAGTCCCAAGCGGGACAAGCCAACGGCATTGTTTCCGGTATTACCACCCACTGCAAACTCCAGTGATTGTATTGGAATCTTTTCGCCAAACCCCAGCTCAATCTTGCATCTCTTGCGGTCAATACTGCAGACCTCATCCACCTGGTCTTCAGGTAGCTTTACAAACACATCCATTCGAGCAGGACCCAAACTCAATACATTGTATTTCATATATCTTCTTCTTGATTATACAATCCCAGACTGGCAAGACTGTTCATTTTTGCCCGGTGCAACAAAACTGCTTGGGTTTTTTCGATATTTTCTGATTTTCCACCCCAAGCCTGCATTGCCGGTCCCTCTATCGCCCGCTCGAATGAAAAGGTCCAGTTCCACTTGACATCTTTGCCTTCTTTGACAATTTCATTCAACAAAGATGTTGCCTGCTTGGCATCTTGGCCACCAGACAAAAAGGCAATTCCGGGAACTTGCACCGGAACAATTCTTTTCATTACTTCAACAGTTTTTTTGGCATCGGGAATAATCATATTTGGTTTATAAATTATTCCAGCCAGATTAACTTGTTTTTCAATTAGAGCTTTAAAAACTATTTGTCCTACAAGTTCAGTAACCTCTCCGGTAATATCACCAAGGACTTCTGGTTCGACAATTGGCACCAAGCCCGCGTCTTGGGACTTTTTTGCGTACTCAGCAAGTATTGTTGCATTGATCCCAATATTATTTATAATCACAGCCCGCCACTTAACAAAACCTATACCTTGTGCCGCATATTCTTTTAGTCTCTCGTCTAGTCCCTCCAATCCTTTGGTTATTTTTTCTCCCGGAAATTCTGGTGTATCTATCAAGCCTCCGTCCACTTTTACTCCGGGAATAATTCCGGAATTCTTAATAATTTGAGTAAATTCAAGGACAGCTTCATCGTGCATGATTATCCCAGCTATATAATCTGATAGATGGGGAGTAGAAAAGATAATCTCTCGATATTTTTTCCTGACTTCAGCTCCTACCACTTCTATTCCCGCCTCTTGCATTCTTTTATCCAAAGTGTCGGCACTGGCATCGGCTGCAAAAATTCCCTTCCCGCGTTCTACCAATTTCATCGCAACCCTTTCAAGCTTGTCCGACATTATCATAAATTTATTATACCCCACCTCCCCTCTCCTGAATCAAGGAGAGGGGCAGGGGGTGAGGTTTACTCGTTTCCTAACAAGAAATACAAAGCTGCGACTACTGATAGTACTCCGACTACCATTTGGAGTGATACTCCGTACATTGACCAACTCAGTAGAGGCATCATCTGGGTGGGAAGCATGTGTCCTAGTCCTCCGAGGAGAAGCAAGGACCAGCCTACCGTTGCCCACTTGCCAGAGCAAGTACAACTACATGTTTCGCATTTCTTGCCTGCCATCATTTTGGCCATTACTGGTTCTGCACTTTTTACTGTTTTTTTAACTGCCATTATGTTTCACCACCTTCCGAGAAATTACTTTTCTAACGAACTCTTTAATTTTACCAATACTCATACCATATTTGGCAAGTAGTTGTTCCGGATTGCCGGATTCGCCAAATGAATCTTGCATGCCGATAAATTCCATGGGAACTGGATAGTTGGCAGACAATAATTCTGCGATAGCCGAACCCATTCCCCCATTTACTTGGTGTTCCTCGACTGTGACTACAGCCCCACAATCACGCGCTGCTTTGAGAAGTGTCACTTTGTCCAAAGGCTTAATGGTGTGATTATTAATCACAGTAGTTTTTATGCCTTCATCATTTAGTTCTTTTGCAACAGTCAAGGCTTGATAGATCAATGGTCCACAGGCAACTATCGCCACATCTTGGCCATAATATTCCAAAATATCTGCGTGACCTATTTGGAATTTAGAATTTTCTTGAGTAATTACCGGTGTAGCCTCACGGGTAAGTCGTAAGTAACATGGACCAGAGATTTTTGAGATTTCGACTGTTGCCTGCTTTGCTTGCGTTGCATCACAAGGCACAATCACCGTCATGTTTGGAAGAACTCGCATCAGGGCGATGTCCTCGAGAGCTTGGTGAGTGGCACCATCTGGTCCCACAGATAATCCAGTATGACAACCAATAATTTTGACCGGAAGATTTGAATAGCAGATAGATACCCGGATTTGGTCCCAATTGCGCCCAGGAGAAAAAACCGCGTACGAAGTCATAAAAGGAATTTTGCCTTCGGCAGCAAGTCCTGCAGCTATGCCTGCCATATTTTGTTCAGCCACACCACACTCTATAAATCTCTCGGGATAAATCTTAGCAAAATCGGCAACTTTGGTGCTTTCTGTTAGGTCTGCCGTTAACACAATAATGTTTTTGTTTTTTTCACTAAGCTCCACCAAAGCTTCACCAAAACCATCTCTCGTGGCTTTACTCATAGCTTATTTTTCCTCCTAAACTTCTTAATTCTTTTAAAGCTTCGACCGCTTCCATCCAATTTGGTGGGCTTCCATGCCATTTATAATCATGTTCCATGAAATCTACCCCCTTGCCGGGAATCGTGTGAGCAATTATTGCTGTCGGGTTTTCAAAGATAGCTTTAGATTTGTTTAATGCATCAACAATTTCTGTAATATTGTGACCATCAACTTCAATTACAGACCAACCAAATGCTTTGAATTTATCAGCGAGGGGCTCGAGTGGCATGATGTTCTCAGTGAATCCGTCAATTTGAATATTGTTGCGATCAATAATGGCGGTCAGTTTATACAGGTTATTTTTTCCAGCAAACATAATTGCCTCCCAATTTTGCCCTTCTTGGAGCTCCCCATCAGACATGAGACTAATGGTTCGCCAGTCAGCTTTGTCTATTTTTGCAGCCAGAGCGTGACCAATGGCTTGGGAAAGTCCTTGCCCAAGAGGACCAGCGGTGTTTTCTATTCCCGGCAGACTTTTGTAATGCGGGTGGCCTTGGAGTCTGGATCCAATTTGGCGAAGTGTCAGAAGCTCGTCATGATTAAAATAGCCGGCCCTCGCGAGAGTGGCGTACCAGACAGGACAAATGTGTCCATTACTAAGTAATATTCTATCTCTATTTGGATTCCAAGGATCTTTTGGGTCAAGGTTTAGTGTCTTTGAAAAGTAGATAGCCGTAAATACATCCGCCATTCCAAGTGACCCCGCGCTATGCCCACTTCCCACTGCAACCAGCATAGAAATAATATCTTCACGAATTTTTTCGGCTATCTGATCCAAATTGTTCATACTTGAAAAGCTTTTTCGTAGGGATTCATTTTGTGTTTGACTTTGTCTTTCATGGCCACCTCAAACATATTGAGGGCTGCCACCACTTCTTCTGGAGACTCCACCACCCTGTAAACCTGCAGATTGTCTGGGCGCATAATCATTTGCGAGACCATAACTACCATGATTTTTTCCCAAAATTTGCCATACAAAATCAAGGGTTTGGAATGACCAGAATAAAGTGAAGCTAATTCCCAGGCCATACCAAATTCAGAAATTGTTCCCACTCCACCTTTGAATATTACATAGGCTTGACCGACTTCCAAAAGCTTAAGTGTTCTTTCCAGATAGTTTTTAGTTTTAATTTCGCGGTCAAATTTATTGTTTAAATCTCGGCCTTCAAAATTGGTAATATCTTTGGGATAAAAAGTTACCCCAATAGTATTTCCTTTAGCTGACTCAGCCCCCGCTGTCGCTGCCCGCATCGCTCCGGGTCCTCCCCCATCAGCCACAGCATAACCATTTTCTGCTAATATTTTTCCCACTTGATAGGCATCTTTATAAACTTGGTCATGAGGAAGCGCATCAGCAAACCCGAGACACGAGACTGTTTTTATCTTTCTAAGTTTTGGCATTACTTCCATGATAACATTCTGGAAGCTCCTACCACAACCTCATCTACTCCCAAGCTATCTAGAACATCCAAATGCTTTTGTTCTATACCTCCATCTACGGCAATCTTAAAATTTCCCAAGCCTCGTAAGTTACTTAAGTAACTAAGTTTTTCAAAAATCCTCAAGTCTAGTTTTTGTCCACCCTCTCCTGGCTCAATATCCATTAAGTTTACCAATTTTAGTTTTGGTAAATATGGCTTTATAGCTTCAATTGGCGAATGGATATCTAGAGCCAAGCAATCAAAATCTTCTGGTCTGGAAATACTTTCCATTTGGATAATGATTCGGTCAAATCCCTCCAAATTTTGGAGATATTCTTGCAGATTTTTCTCTGTAACCATTAGATGAGCATCAAGTTTCAGATTATAGGGATTTTTAATATCCTTTGGGAGAATTGTCAGATTATTTGCGTATTCTCCATCAATAAAATCGATTTGAACTCGGTCATATTTATGCGAAATCCGAGCCAATAGATTCTCAAATTCTTCAATATCGTTTGTTAAGATGGCTGGAATAATTTGCATACTTGTTCGACTAACCTATTAGCATAACCCCATTCGTTGTCGTACCAAGCCAGAACCTTGACTAGATCACCATCAATTACTTGGGTAAACTCGGTATCGATAATGGCAGAGTATGAGCTTCCGATTATGTCAGATGACACCAAATGGTTTGGGACCCCATCTTGTCCTGAAATACCCAAAATATTTTTAAGGTTTGTGTGAGAGGCCTCGATAAGAGTTTCATTTATTTCCTCGCGGGTAACTTTATTTTTGGTTACAAAGACAAAATCAGCAATAGACCCTGTAATTACGGGAACACGTAGTGAGACTCCATCAAATAATCCTTTAAGTTCTGGAATTACCTCAGTTGTGGCAATCGCAGCGCCAGTCGAAGTAGGTACAATATTCATGGCAGCAGCCCTAGCCCGACGAAGATCTTTGTGGGATGCGTCTTGGAGAGATTGATCATCTGTATAGGCATGGACTGTCGTCATCATGGCTTTGAGTATTCCAAATTTTGAGTGAATGACTGCGGCTACTGGTGTAATGCAATTGGTTGTGCAAGATGCGTTGGACAAAACTACCCCTTCTTTAAATTCATTAACTCCCAAGACATAAGTACCAACATTTCCGCCTTTACTTGGAGCCGAAATTATCACATGTTTGGCTCCAGCCTTAGCGTGTTTGAGAGCCCCTAATTCATCTGTAAACTTTCCAGTACATTCCAAGACCACATCGATATTCAGGTCTTTCCAGGGCAATAATTCCGGATCACGCTGAGCCAAAACCGGAATTTTCAATCCCATACTCTCAACTGTTAAATTATCTTTGTCACTTGTCACTTGCAACTCGAACCGTCTATATGTTGTGTCATTCATGAGTAAATGCGCCCAGCCTGAAGTTTCCATCGAGCCACTGGTATTAATAGCCACCAATTCAATTTGATTATGAAACTTGGTCAGAATTATCCTAGCAGCTAGTCTTCCGATTCTTCCAAAACCGTTTATGGCAACTCTGATCATATTAGTCTAAGTATATCGGATTTGACAAATGAGTAGTAGTAGTAGTAGTATAGGCGGCATGGTAGAAAACAATTGGGGAAAATCACTAGCACCTAGTTCATTTAGACATTTTATTGATCAAGATTCAATAAACCATCAAGTATCTCAACTCAGAGATGTACTTTGGAAATATCGGGGAGGTAAACTATCTACAGACGATGACAATAAAATAAAAGGAATAAGAGAAAGGTTGAACGCTCATGCACAAGCCCACCGCGAACTAAAGGATGCATCCTCAGATGCAAGAAATGCTGTCTCAAATTTGGAAAAACTTAGAAGAAATAATATTCGTATCGATACAAAACCAGCATCAAACGCTTTGAAAGAGGTAAAAACTCAAGCCATTAGATTAAGATCTACTGACGCTAAGCTAGGACCAGATGTCTCTGTACATGAGAAAGAGGTTACTGATTTTCTGAAAAAATTTGATGATTATGATGTTAATGAACCACTGTTCCCCACTTTTTTATTCCATTTCTAGAGCCTCTATCCCAACCAAAGTCCCACTAGACAAATATTCCAGCATTGCCCCACCGCCGACAGAAATCCAATCAAATTTATCTTTCAGATTAAATTTCTCGAGGGCTGCTTCGGTGTCTCCGCCTCCTGCGATTTTATAAGCTTTACTATTGGCCACAGCTGTAAATATCTTCTTTGTCCCCTCTGGTGCTTCTTCGTATTTTCCCATCGGACCAGCCACGACGATTGTGCTTGCGCTAGAGATTAGAGATTGGAAATTAGAGATTAGAGATTCAGAAATGTCCAAGCCATCAGGACGCAGATCAACATTCGGTAGAAGCCCACCTCGTAAAACTGTCCAGCCATTTTTCTCGAGGGTATCAGCGTATCTAGATTTATTGGAAACTTTCGCACCTCCAACAATCAACAGGCCCTTAGTCACTTTTGATAACATCTCAACTTCCTTTTCAAATCTCAAACCAATACCAACTTGTTTCCCCTGTGACTTCATTAGTCTGGGTAAAGCATTGATTGAACAATGAAGCTCGTGGCTAGTTGCAAAGGCTTCGTTAATATAGACATCAAAGCCATTGGCCAACTCTTGGGCTAGCGAATCATCATTGGCTTCTTCTCTGAGATCTGATCTAATATCAAAATTCAAATCTACTCCTAATTCCATCACCTGATCTATATTTCCCTTGTGGCCAATTACTTTGATTCTTTCGGCCCCCCGGATTTTTAGATATTCAATTATATCGTGAGTCGCCCTCCTGCGCCCCGACGAAGCCTCGGCGGAGTGGGGCCACTCCAAATCTGCTCTCACTAATACATTTTTTTCAGCGACTAATAGATCACGAACGGAGATCATATGATCTTTTCAAATCTGGATATCTTTTCTATTCTTCTCAAGTAGCGTTCGGACTCAATAAATGGGGTCTCAAGAAACTTCTCGACCAGTTTTAAAGCGCGTACTTCATCAGTATTATCGGAAGCAATGGCCAGGATGTTTATATTGTCATCTTTGCGAGCGGCATGAACTTGATCTTCAGCAAACCCGAGTCCACATCTGACTTTTGGTAACTTATTGGCTGCAATACTTACTCCCACCCCACTCCCACAGAGAACAATTCCCCTGTTTTTGTCAGGATTTTTGGACACTTGCTCGGCAACCAGAAAAGTACTTTCGGTAAAATCATCGTCGTGGTCGTAGGCAAAAGGACCCATATCCTCAAATTCAAAGCCTCGGGTAGATAGCCAGTTAGCTATCTTTGCCTTCAGGTCATATCCCCTGTGGTCTGCTCCAAGATATATCATCTCATCAAGACTCCACCATTAACATCTATAGTAGCCCCGGTAATATGTTTAGCTTGGTCACTGGTTAGAAAATATATCGCATTGGCAATGTCTCTTGGATCGGCCATTTTGCCAAGTGGAGTTTGATCTACGTCAAAAGCAATATCTGTCCATTTTCTGGCATCCAAAAGGCCTGTGTCAGTCACTCCTGGTGCTACACAATTGACTCTAATTTTTGGAGCCAGAGC
>CAYIGO010000003.1:0-18714 GCA_964362965.1 uncultured Gammaproteobacteria bacterium
TTTCCCGCAATCAAGCCAATAACTCCAGCGTGATAACCAGTATCAGAGACGACAATTAAGTCTGGTAGATTATTTTCGTCTATCATGCCCAGGGCATGGTCGACTGCAGTCTTGGTCTCATCTTGGCGCATTTTATTAGTATCGGCCAATAATTTGGCCAATTGGGTAGCTTGGTCTAATTTGTGTGTACATAATAATCTAAGACTGTCGATGGCATGCTCAAGTCTCCCCATGGCATTAATCCTTGGTCCAATCATATATCCTATTTCATATACGCCAATCTTTTTTAATCCTGCCTCTTGAGTCAATGCTAATAGACCTAATCGCGGGGTATTTTGTAATTCGACTAATCCATGTTTTACAAAACTGCGATTTATACCAGTTAATGGCACTAGATCGCAAACAGTTGCGATAGTGGCAAGTTCCAATGAAACAGATTTATTTAAATAGTCCCTCGCAAAGAACCATGATAGGCCGGCGGCACAACAATCTTTTGAATACAAAACCACATTGGCATTTGGTAATTTTTCATCTGGCTCATGATGGTCTATGACAATAACATCGCAGCCCCTTTGCCTTATATAATCAATTTTATCAAAGGCTACGATGCCATTGTCCACAGTTATAATTAATTTGGCATCTTGGGACAAACAATGATCGATACCCTTGATAGATAATCCATAACCTTCCGATTCACGATGTGGGATATGGGGAAAGACATTTTTATAATCGGCATAAAGAGTCTCCCAGAGAATAGCTGTGGCACAAATACCATCGACATCATAATCTCCGTAAACAATAATTTTATTGTTTAAACCAATGTGTTTTTTGATCAAATCAATAGCCGGCTGACTGTCAAAAGGAGACTTAATATCCTTGGGATGTGTGGGATTAAAAAATTCATTGGGGTTGGTAATACCACGAATCTCGAGGATTTTTTTGATAATTTCGTCGAGTGTCATGCTACAATTCTACTATATGAAAGTCAATCTCACCCCACCAGATGAGGTCCTTGATATTTTAAAGAAATTTAAAAAAGCTAAATACGAAATATATATCGTAGGTGGGGTCGTGCGTGACGCGCTACTCGAAAAACCACTTTATGACTGGGACTTTACAACCAACGCCACACCAGAAGAAATATTAAAATTATTTCCGGAAGGATTTTATGACAATAAATTTGGCACAGTAGGCATTAAAAACGAAGAAGGCAAACCATATGAAATAACGACTTTTAGAACCGAGGAAAATTACACCGACAACCGCCACCCAGACAAAATTTCCTGGGGGAAAACATTGCAAGAGGACCTCTTGCGACGCGACTTCACTATTAACTCTATGGCTTTAGATCACAAGTTTGAACTAGTCGACTTATACGATGGACAGTCAGACTTAAAAAATAAATTAATTAGAGCCGTGGGTAATCCAAATGATCGATTCGGAGAGGACGCTTTGCGGATGATGAGGGCTGTTCGAATCGCAGCCCAATTGGGATTTACCATCGAGCAGGCAACTTTGAAGGCAATACAGGCAAATGCAAGCAAAATCAGGCATATCTCCGCTGAAAGAATTCATGATGAATTAATGAAACTCATGGCCAGCCCCTATCCAGCCGATGGCTACTTACTTATGCATAATTCTGGACTTGGAACAGAAATTTTACCAGAAATGGAGTCTGCTTTTGGTGTCGAGCAAAAAAGTCCGGGCAGACATCATGTATATGACGTTGGTACTCACAGTGTCGAAGCTTTGAGAAACTGCGCATCACCAGATCCCATTACCCGTCTGGCTACCCTAATTCACGACGTCGGTAAGACCAAAACCCAGAGAATTTTGGCAACCGGGACTATCACTTTTTATAACCACGAGATGGAATCGGCTAAAATTGCGGTCAAAATTGCCGATCGGCTGCGTTTTTCCAATGCCGAGAAAGATAAATTTTTCAGGCTCGTCCGCTGGCATCAATTTACGGTTGACGAAAGGCAGACTGATTCAGCCATCCGCAAGTTCATCAAAAATGTGGGTCTGGAAAATATTGATGACATGATAGCTCTGCGTGTAGGAGACCGTCTCGGGGGTGGAGCCAGGGCTACCAGCTGGAGACTGGAAGAATACAAAGCCAGAATATTGGAAGTGCAACAGCAACCATTCTCTATTTCTGATCTAAAAATAGGTGGTCATGATGTAATGGAGATAAAAAAGGTTCCCGCAGGACCACAGGTGGGAAAGTATTTACAAGAAATTTTTGATTTGGTGGAAAAGGGAAAACTAAAAAACGAGAGAGAGGAATTACTTACGTTTTTGCTCCCAGAGAACGAGTAGTGGTGCTGCATTGAAAATGCTTGAATATGTTCCTGAAATAATACCCACTAGAAGAGCCACTACAAACCAGCGAATATTTGATCCACCAAACAACAATAAACAAAGCAGTGTCAAAACTGCAGTCAATGAAGTATTTATCGAACGAACCAGAGTTTCGGATATAGAGAAATCAACCACTTCTTCAAAAGAGCTTTGGGGCATCTTGGGAAGATTCTCGCGAATTCTATCAAACACCACAATCGTATCGTGAACCGAAAATCCAATTACTGTCAGAACTGCGGTCACAAATAGGGAGTCCACTTCCACGTGCCACAGGGCTCCAAATATAGAAAATAATCCTAGAACTACTAAGGCATCATGTAAGAGTGCTAAGACTGCACTTGCACCAAATTTCCACGATGCATAGGGCTTTGGAATATGTCTAAATGACCAAGCCATATAGATGACAATAGCTAGAGAGGCCACAACAATAGATAATATCGCTTTTTGGGTTAATTCTTTACCAATTACTGGACCCACATTTTCAAATCTTTTTTCTGATACATCTACATCTTCTTTTTTTATCATTTCCAAGTATTTAATCTTTTGATCATTGCTTAGGTCCTTGAGTCTGAGTAGATAAACATTATCACTGGAAGCTTGAATGGAATTTACTTCGAGTTTTTCGGTCTTGGCTATTTCTTCCAATTTTGCTTTTGACACCTTCGACTGGATCTCCAAAAGAGATCCTCCGGTAAAATCAATCGATAATCTCAAGCGATATTTAACCAATGAGACGATCCCAGGAATTACTATCAATAGTGATATTAGAAAATAAATGTATTTGTATTTTAAAAGCTTCATATTATTTGCGGTAGACCAAATTTAACAAAAATTTAGTAACAGTGATTGCTGAAAATAATGAAACCAAGACTCCAATTATCAAAGTCAAGGCAAATCCGCGAACAGATCCAGTCCCAAACCAAAACAATATACCAGCTGTCATAAGAGAGCTAATATTACTGTCCCTAATAGAATTCCAAGCCCGGTGAAAGCCAAGTTCTATAGCTGAAAGTTTTGGTCTACCCCAAGCAAGTTCTTCTTTGATACGTTCAAATATCAAGATATTAGCGTCAACTGCCATACCAATCGACAATATTAATCCTGCAATGCCAGCCAAGGTCAAGGTAATGGGAACCAATTTGATAACAGCTAGTGACAAAAATACATAAAGAATCAGAGCAATATTGGCAAGTATTCCCTTGACTCCATAATTGGCAATCATAAATATACAGACAATGAGTAAACCAATTGCACCTGCATACAGACTTCTGGTAATAGAATCTGCCCCCAAAGTTGCCCCTACATTACGCTGCTCTACTATTTTTATTGGAAGTGGTAAGGCCCCGGCATTGAGCTGAATAACCAATTGCTTGGCTTCGTCTACTGTAAAATTCCCTGTAATTACTGCTTTACCGTCTGTAATGGCATTGCTGACATTGGGAGCTGTCACGACTTTTTCGTCTAAAAACACAGCCAGGGGCTTATCAATATTTCTTTTGGTTATTTCGGCAAATTTCTTTCCACCTTCTGGTGTAAATTCCAAGCCTACAGATGGGCTTCCAGACAACGAATTGGCTTGTCCGCTGGCAAATTGCACCTGTGCGCGCTGTAGATCTGCTCCTGTCAATCCGGTCGCTACAAAGTCTGTAGCAGCAGATGGAGTCGCTACTTTTGATTCTCTAAATTCCAATTGTGCAGTCTGGCCAATTAGCTTCAGAGCATTGTCTATATCGGTAACTCCAGCCAACTCGACCAATATTCGATAATCATTACCTACTTTTGAAGTTTGAATAATCGGCTCCGAGACACCCAAGAGATTTATACGACGCTCGATATTTGCCCGGGTAGAATCAACTGCAGCGGACTGATCCGAGACAGGTATTTTTGATACATCGGCCGAATAGGCTAGATGTACCCCACCTTGCAAATCTAATCCAAGCTTTAGATTTAGATCTCTTTGAAACTTGCCAAGAGAAAGCGATTGTCTGTTCCAAATCCAGTTCTTTATTTTTAATTGACCGGGCAGATTAGCCCAAAGCGAAATCAAAATTGCCGTCAAAACCAAAATTGTCCGTGTCTTCATGCGACCAAGTCCTCCTCGTCACCTACTATCATCACCCTACTACCAATAAGAATCGACAATAAAAACGGATCACGCCTAGTCCGCCTGAATTTCAGTTCTTCCAGTGTCATTGGTGTGTAATTTATTGGCAGACCTCTTTTTTCTTCCTCTGCATGGATTATATTGGATAATTCACCAAGATCAATACCGCCCACCACCAATACATCTACATCATCTGTTTTGACTCTTGGCTGGTGGCGGACAAAATTTCCAGAAAACATCACAAGATTCAGGTGTCCAAGCTTGGACTTATTTTTTAAGATAGCACTACCAAGACCTGTGGTCTTGGCTATCATTGAAAGTAAATCCTGATAGAGTGGATAATCTTTACGAAACCAATAATACAACCTATTTCCTCGTGGCTCTTTTTTGACAATACCGCCTTTTTCTAAATGGGCTAATTCCCGTCTGACAGCATTGATTTCCTCTCCTGCTCTTCTGACCAAATCGCGCACATGATACATTTGGGTAACATCGGATAGGAAAATTTCTAGGAGTTTGACACGAGTTTTACTGATCAAAAGGTCTGTAAGCATAACTGGTCACTTATTATACTCTATTTGGTTTCCATCGGGGACCAATTCTATCCAGGTCTGACCACGATTTAATAAAAGTTCCTTCCCACTATCCATATATTTGGTTCGCAAAGCAGGGGTTGCCTTGGTCCAAGTAGCACTTATTGCTTTACCATCCTGAAATACGAGTGCTTTACCCGTACCGACCACTTGATAGTCCATATGAAAATGCTCATCTAGCGGTCCAAATTCACGAACTAGTTGAACTATTACATTTTTGGCTCTGATCGGCTCATCACTATTGAGATCAATTACTGGCTCACCCCCATTAAATCTTAAATAACTATTTGAAGGGGCATCGTATTTCCAACTTACGCTATAATCGGGTTTGCTTTTCCAAAAATCGAAACTTATATCCGTTACCATCCCCACATCAGGACTGTCGTCTTTGAATTTCCATTTGATAAATGATTTATCCCATTCGCCATCGTTTTGCCAATCACGTTTGGCTGCCACTTTGTACAACTGTTCTGTAAAACAGGCCATGGTGTGCTCGTAGGCCACCTCTTTATCTAGTCTATTGGTCAGTCTGTGACAGGCTTTGAAATCCAATCCAAACTGATCCAAGTCTTTGATTTTGTTTCGTCTTATAAAACACAAGGCCTTTGCTCTCTCATCTACAGTCGGGTCATCACAATTTCCGGCACCACCGACATGATTGTAAAGCGCGTCATACTCGGTTACTAATTTTGTATAGTAAATTCGAGCGCTCCTAACAGGAGCAAGTACAACTTCTTGGGTCGCTATGTCGCAGAGAAACATACCCATTTGACGGGTGATTCCACCTTCAGCTACGGCTTCGTAGACTAAATCGGCAGACGACAAACCAGACAAAGGTCTGGAATCAAGGCTATTTTCAATCATTACTGCCAAAGGTCTCCGGGTAGACCATATGGCTTTGTAATCCTTGGGATACATTAGACCATTGAGTGGACATTCTTCAGTTCTGGGAATACTGGGGTCTATTTTGGGTTTTTTGACTTTTTCGTTTTTGACAATATTTGTTCCTTCTGGCGACAACAACTTTTCTGACTTATTACTCAATAATTTAGCAATACCCCACGACAAACCGGTAGATGAGACAAATAAAGTTAAGGCCAAGATTATATAAATTATGATTTTTTTGCTCATTTTAATTTTTGTAAAGCTTCTTTTAATCCTTTTGTCTCTTCATCAGATAGTGGTTGATCTGGAAGTCCGCCCGATACTGGCTTGGTATAAAAGCGAGTCAATCCCCGCCCATGCAGCCCGGTCAAGACCACGCCGTTTTTATGCATGTCCAATAATGTTAACACAAAACTATGGTGTCCGCCTACCTCTGAAAACGGATTGAAGCGTATCAGACTCCAACCAAATACCGGCAAGTTGTCTGCAATCGAAATTTTTTGTTTTCGCTTGGCTATCAAAATCACAAAAACAGTCAAACTGACCAGCCAAACTGCATTCACAAATACTAATCCTACCCAAAACCATGACATGTTCTATATTTTATGCTAATATTTGGACAAATGGCAAGTAAACATAAAAAAGGACCAAGTTTTTATTCTCCAACGCTTGAGCTTCCAGTGTCTCAACTGCAGAAAGATCTGATCCGCACCTTTCTTATTACTCTATTTATATTTGCACTATTGGGCGGTTTGTACTATTGGTTGGAGCGCGCTGGGGGCTGGAAGATCTTAACGCAAGTATGGCAATACGGCCGATAGCCCTGTAATAATAAAATAGAAAGCTATCAAATAATTTAGAAGCTTGGGAAACATGAGTACCAAAACTCCAAAAATTAAAGAAATCAACCCCTGAAATGCGCCTCTATTGGAAAATAATTCTGGTAATAATGTCATAAGTCTAATTATATTATATATGTCCGGAGGCTTGTAAGCCAGATTCTGTTTCTCGTGACCAATCTGTCTAATGCCCTCAAGCTTTATCAGTATCGGGGGTAGCTGCCCACTGAAATTCGGAGGTTGCGGCAGAGAGGATTGCCCGTTTCATATTTCTCGTCTCTGTTGCTCTGACTGGCGGTTACCCGCTCCCGCTTACGCGAGACATCTTGCTACCAGCCGTCTGGACTTTCCTCTCCGATGTAAAATCGGAGTAGGTCACCGACCTCCGGACTTGTCAATTATATCAGTAAGCAGGACCCTGATGACAACGATAATGGGAACTGCCAATATAGCTCCTACCGGTCCATTGAGTCTAAATCCTATCATCAGCCCCAATAAGACTATTGCCGGACTTACTCCGAGGGCGGAAGCCATAACCCTGGGAACTAATAAATTATTTTCAACGAGTTGCACACCCCAATACAAAGCACCAGTCCCAATGGCAACGATGGGATTGATGGTCAAAGCAACCATGACAGCCGGAACGGCTGAGATCATAGGTCCAAAACTAGGAATTATTTCGAGTGTTCCAGCCAATACAGCCAGAGGCAAGGCACTATCCACACCCAATAATAACAAGCCAATATAGGTCATGATTCCAACTACAGTCATTAGAAGCAATTCTCCTCTTAACCACGAACCCAGACTAAATTCTATTTTAGACACAGTCTTTTGCCATTTGTCAGGGATATATTTATTGAGAGATTTACGCTCCAGAAGAAAATAAAAAGTGATAACCATGGTTGTCAAGACATTTATGACATTACCAAATAATCCAAAAGTCAGTCTAAAGACATTTTCTGGAAGAGCACTCAGGACTGATAATAATTCTTTGGTAATTTCTTGCTGATGCGAACTCAAAAATTCGATTTGCGATATGGCATATGGAATTTTGGAAATCAATCTGCTCGTTTGCTCAATCATTGTAGGTACCAAACCTGCGATTAAAAACCCAATAATAAGCCATAATATTACGTACAACAAACCTATGGCTACTACTCTTGGTAGTTTCCATTCCTGGAGTCGGTCGACTATTGGACTAAGGGTGGCCGTCAAGACGGTCGAGATTAACGCCATGACTACAATATCGCGAATAGTCATCAAAAACCACAAGAAACCAATAAATAGAGCTGTAAATACTATGGTTTTATAAGAGATTTCAACTTTGCGTAGCATAATGGATCAATTATATCAAACCAGGTGATACTGGATTGCTTTTTAAACCAGACCAATTGCTTTTTCATGATATTTATTTCTTTTTGGACAAAAGATTCATCAAGTCCCCTCTGGACTACTCGCGCCTTAATTCGTTTTATCAATTCTTCTTTTGACGAGATTAATCCAATTTGAATAAAGCTAAACTGCTTTGAACCTTTGAACCTCTGAGCCTTTGAACCTTGTTTGGCTATTTCAATTGCCCTGACAAGTCTCCTCGGATTATTTTTATCTGAATTATTTAGTGATTCGGCTTTCTTTGGATCTAGTTGCTTCAATTGATCAAAGAGTTCGTTGGCAGATTTGTTACTGTTTCTCAATTTAATATCTCGCGGGGCGTCAACATCCGATAATTCTTGTACTAATGCTTTGATATATAATCCTGAACCACCGACAACAATCGGCAACTTATCACGTGCCAATATATCCTTTATTGCCTCATGTGCTAATCGTCGCCAAGTCGAAACACTGAATTCTTCTCCAGACTGAATCAGATCTAGAAGCCAAATTTTTGAGTCCCCTATCAAATCTTTATCTTTGCCTGTTTCCAGATCATTACCTATATAGACCTGTCTAGAATCAGCAGAGATTAATTCACCATTAAATTCTTTGGCCAATTGAAGTGCGATTTTTGTCTTACCTGTCGCAGTCGGCCCACAAATTACTACTACTGTGTCCATATCAACTACTGGCGCTCTGATAATGTTTAAGTGAATAGTTCCATAGTTTTATCGAAAACAATATTGAAAATATTCCACCTAAAAAAGACAGAGTAATTATTTGAACACTCAGAAGTCCCATTAATGCTTGAGCTGGAAACGTATACATTATTCCCAATGGAATGATAAAGGTGATAAGAAATCTAAGTGGTTGGGTATAGAAATCCACGGGAACTCTTACTAATCCTGTCATATCGCGATATACCATGATCAAATGATCAACTGAAGTAGTAAGAACTCCCAATGACAACACAAAGATGTGAAATGCTCCTGAAATTAATAAAGAGTTAATAAGTAAAACTATAAATCCTAACACCATCAAATAACTTGGTTGTAATAATAGCATGGCTGCACCAAAAACTATTAATATAATAATTAAAACACCAAGGTCGATAAAATCTGGCCCACCAATCAAGACTCTGATTAAGGGATTCAAAGGTTTAACTAGCACCATGTCTAATCCTCCTGTAACAATTAGAGATCTAAAACGGTAAACTTCTCTGAATAGCAATTGCCCAATAGTGTCAACAATATTGAAACAGAGATAAAATACCAACATCTGTAATGGACTATAGCCTCCTAAAGATTTCATTTGTGAAGTCATTAGGAAAATAAATAATAAAAACAGTCCGTAACGAACTAGCTTGCTCGTAAAAAACATCCAAAACACAAACATATTTGAAAGATTCTGTTGTAGGGAATTAGAAAAATATATTTTGATAATCTTTAATTCCTTCATACTTATTTACCGACAGCTGAATATTCATTTAGTCCTTTTTGCCAAACTTTAATAACACAATAATATGAAATACCCAGCCAGATAAGAGCTTGTAATAAGATCTTTAATGCGAAAACTGTCTCTACTTTACCAATCCAAATAGCGACTGGAAAATACACTAAATACGGGAATGGAGTAAATTGTAATAAATAAAATATGCCATTAGAAACAATATCGAGAGGAAAAGTCGCCCCCGACAATATTTCCATTAAAACCAATATCAAAAACATCATTCCCCAAGTGTTCTCTGGTGCCCAAAACGCAGTAAAAATGGCCAACTTAGTAATTAAATAATAAATCAGAGCCGCGATTATCAAAACAGCAATACTAATAACCCCAACGATCAGATTGGGCGGAAAAACCAATTGAGGTCTTAAAATAAACCACAAGATGCCAATCTCAAAGAAAACAAAAATAGTATTCAAAAGCTTACTAGCCCAATCGCGAACCAACCAATAATATAAATAATTTATCGGTTTGACTAAAAAATTACTAAGATCACCATTGGAAATTTCATTTCCCATATTATCTATTGATGGAGCTGCAACTACAAAAGACATAAACACCAGCACCATAAAAACATATGTCATCATTTGCTCTCTAGTAAAACCAAAGGCCATGCTGTTTTGTAAATACACCATATTCCAAAGAAAGTAAGCCATGAGAATCCGTAATACATTGCGTACTCTCCACAACACAAAATTCAACCTATAGGTAAACTCATTTTGAAATGAAAGTTGAAAAACTGTGAGATACTTTTTCATTATGCCAGGTCTTTGCCTGTGAAGACTTCACGGATGATGTCCTCTATCTTGGGTTCTTCGATATTGATGTCTTCGACTGGGAAATTCTCGAGAAGCTCGGCGGCTGCAGTCGACGCGGTAGCTCGTTTGACTGAAATGACCGCTCTTGGATAATCAAACTCTTTGACAGTACCAATCTTTTTTAAATCTTTCTCAGATACTTCTTTACTAAAGACCACAGTCAATAATTTGTGATTGGCAAATTTCTTGATAATTTCGTCCAAAGCTCCATCAAATAAGACATGACCCTTGTCAATCACAATTACCCTTTGGCACAATTCCTTGACGTCGTCCATATAGTGAGAAGTCAAAATAATTGTGGCATTAAACTTCTTGTTGTATTGCTTGATAAAGTCGCGCATCTTCTTTTGCATGACTACATCCAAACCAATAGTTGGCTCGTCTAAAAATAATATCTTGGGAGAGTGAATGAGGGCTGCTATCAATTCCATTTTCATCCGTTGACCAAGTGACAATTTTCTCACCTGAACCTTGAGAACATCTGAGACATCAAGAAGAGTAACTAATTCATCCAACGTCTGTTTGTATTGGGCATCGGGTACTTCATAGATCTCTTTATTCAGAATAAAAGACTCAATAGCTGGTAGATCCCACCAGAGCTGATTTTTCTGACCCATAACCAAAGAAAACTGCTTTTGGAAGGCGGGCTTTCTGTCCCAGGGGGTGTAGCCTAAGACCGAGACATCGCCGGCTGTGGGGTAGAGCAAACCAGAGAGCACTTTGAGTGTCGTAGTCTTGCCGGCTCCATTTGGTCCGATAAATCCGACCAGTTCTCCTTCGTTTATTTCAAAGCTCACTCCATCTACTGCCTTGACATCATAATATTTACGGTGAAAGAGCGATCGTATAGATCCTGCCAACCCCGGCTCCTTCTGATGAACCTTATAAAATTTTTGCAACTTGTTGACACTAATTACTGCCATTATTCGATTATAACCACAATCCATTATAATTACCATATGAATACAACCTTACAAATCACTAATCTTTCAAAAACTTTCAATGACCTACTATTTGAAAATATAAATATAAGTCTAGCGGGAGAGGCTAAGATTGGGCTTATTGGAGACAATGGCTGTGGCAAGTCGACGCTCCTGATGATGTTGGCATCGAGCACTGAAAATATCACTTGGAGCAGAGACACTCAAATAGGCTATCTATCCCAAGAAATAGATGATGAAATTGATAGTGTCTCGGGTGGTGAGAAAAAAATAATTAAATTGGCTCAGTTGTTTTATGGCAACTATGATGTACTCTTACTTGATGAACCCGATAATCATCTGGATATAGAAAACCGCGAATGGTTTTCCCAGATGGTTTCTGATTTTACTGGGATTGTGGTAATCATCAGTCATGACCGGAAATTCTTACGGCAGTCAACCGATCACATTTGGCACATGGAGGAAAAGAAACTCCGGGCTTATGACTATGGATATGAAAAATTTCGGGAAATTTATGAATCCGAAAAAGAAGCCAGAATGCATCTCTGGCAAACCCAAGAAAAAGAACGCAAGCGCCTAGCCGACTTTGTAACCCGGATGCGAGCCAAGGCTGGTGCTAATGATAAATTTGCCAGCCAACTGAGCAATGCTATTCACCGCTATGATAAATATGTGGCGGAAATGATAGATAAACCAAAGCCTGATAAGGCTCTAAATTTAAATATAAAATTGTCTGATCAGTCCAAGAAAAAATCGGCCATTCATGTCAAGGATCTCACCAAGTCCTATGATCACAAGGTTTTGGACAAGCTAAACCTTCATTTATTCTGTGGAGAAAAGGTCGCCATTATGGCACCCAATGGCTCTGGTAAATCAACCCTACTAAATATAATGGTAGGAAAGCTCATTCAAGATTCTGGAACGGTTCATATCGGAGCCGACCTGAGATTGGGTTTCTATAATCAACAACATCTGGAAGCTCTGGATGAAAATGCGACGCTTATAGAAGAAATTCAAAAGACCAAGGGAACTTTTTATTATGATGCCATAGGTTACCTGAAGCGCTTTAAGTTTGATGAAAACCAAATCAAGTCCCCGGTAAAATTCCTAAGTGGTGGGCAGAAATCCAGACTTCAATTGGCCAAATTTTTCTCTCTCAATCCTGATATTTTGATATTAGACGAGCCAACTAATCACTTAGATCTAAAGACTGTTCTGGCCTTGGAAAACTTTCTCAAAAGCTATACTGGAACATTAATCCTGGTCAGCCACGATCTAGAACTAGTCCACAATACCATCTCCAAAATCTATGATCTGAAAGATGGCCAACTTTCTCTACGAACTAGCTGATGAGTAGTGTTTGAGAGCAAAGTTCCAGAATTTGCTAACTAACCACAAGAGAATTAGACAACCAATTATTTCAAAAATCAAATAATAGATAGGAACTTTTCCTAAGATTATTTGAGTCGGTAGACTGACAACTATAACAAATGGCCAAAATATACCATTAAATAATTTGCTACCGTGGGTATAGACATCAATTGGAAATCTGAGTGATTTAGACAAGACTTCCCAATAAACCCAAACTGAACTCATTCTAGTAAGAAATACAGAAAAAGTAGTAAAAAACATCATCAAACAATACATCACCGAAATACCAAGCAACGATAAGGGAAATATACTTAATATCGAATACCAAGAAAAAGTAATCACATTTTGGGAATATACATATATCAATATTCCCACACCTCCCAAAATTGTAGCGGCTTCGTCGAGACTTTGGTAACGAGTACCTAACAAAAACTGAGTATTTATAGGCTTAGTCAAGGCAAAATCCAAGTCGCCTCTGTTTATAAAGTCTGGTATCCTGGTAATATTTGGGTGGATTAACATTTTGAAAGTCCCCTCCATTATTCTAAATACACCTACGAGTAAATAGACTTCGATCTTGGTCCAACCAGCGATAGTATCGGCAAAGTTGAAATAAATATTGATGGTCAGTAAATGAAGACCAACATAGAACACCTGGACTAAAACCCAGAAGATAAAGTTCTCTCTAAATTCCATTTCTCTGGCGAGATTGTTTTGGGTGAATTTTTGAAATAAGTTTAAATACCTTTTCATATATTATGCCCCTGAGGCTGAATATTTTTTTAAACCTCTGGACCAGGATAGTTTGTAAACAACTATAGCGATACTGAGCCATAAAATCTGAATGGTTATGCCCTTTAATATATCGAACGAAGAAAGTTTTCCCAAGAATAATTCAATCGGAAAAGATAAAACATATCTAAAGGGGAGAAAATCTGATATCTGCTGAATCACCCTTGGCATCATGACTAGCGGAATAAATTTACCAGAAAAGAAAAACATACAGATCCCAAATAACTCAAATATTGCCGCTGTATCATCTAACCAAAAGGCTCCAAAGCCAATACACATATCGACAATAAACATCAATAAAGTCGATACGCAAATCACGACTATAAATAGGAAAATATTCAAATAACTATTGAGGGGTAAATTGAAGTTAAAACTCACTACTAAATAAACAGCAAAAGGTAGTAAGTATATAGTCTTGATTATTTTTTCACCGATATTGTTAGCAACTTGGTGAAAGATAAAAGGTACCGGCTTTAGTAAGTAAGGAGAGATTTTACCCAACCGAATATCTGCGGATATAAATTGTCCTGCCCAAGCAGAAGTCCAAGTGCCAATAAGAATCACGAGAATAAAATATTGTATAAATTCAATTCTAGTCATCGGACTTGCAGCCATTCCAGAAATCGATAACCAGACAAATATATTTATTACTGGTTGTGCAAGACCACTTAGGGTAAACAACAAAATATCACCTCTATAGGTTAGAGTATCCAGAAAATAAATCCTCAAGTATGCAAATAATTTGCGCATGACAACTATTTTACTGCCTTTTTCAGAGACTTGCCGGGAGTAAACCGGGCGGCCCGGTGACCCTTGACGATCTTTCTGATCTTGGTCCCCGGAATAATTACTGGCTTGTCTTTGACAGAAACTACTTTGAAAGTTCCAAAGCCCGACAAGACTACTTTTTCACCCTTGGATAGAGCTCTTTTAACTTCGTCCAAAAAAGTCTCCACCGCACCTTTAGCCCCCTTTTTAGTTAAGTGGGCTTTTCTAGCTAACAACTCAAACATTTGTTGCTTAGTCATTTGATAAATTCACCGCCTCTCAAATACTTCCTATACATAGCCATAAATTACAACATGGAGAGAGATATGTCAATATGCTACTTCGCTTTGGTGATGTCAGTAGTCCGCACTTCACGAATAGCTGTCACTTTAATTTGGCCTGCATACTGGACTTGTTTTTCCAGTTGTTCTCGGATCTTGGCGACAAGCACTGTCAGCTCTGAATCAGAGACTAATTCTGGCCGGACAATTATCCGGACTTCGCGTCCCGCTTGGAAAGCAAAAACTTCGTCTACACCCTTGAAAGACTTGCCTATCTCCTCTATCTGCTTCATGCGCTTGACATAGGCATCGTGCGGTTCATATCGGGCTCCTGGGCGTGATCCTGATATAGCATCAGCAATCCAGACAATTCTCGAGACGGCCGAAGAAAATGGTTTGTCTTCGTGATGCTCAGCGACCGCGGCAATTGCCATTGGGGAAATATTGTGTTTCTTGAGAAGCTCTACTCCCAATTGGACATGAGTTCCCTCTTCATCTGTGACCACTTTTCCAATATCGTGTAATAAACATCCCAGCCTGACCTGCTCGATCAGCTCATCAGATAATCCTAAATCACTGGCTATTTGGACGCCAATTTTGGTTTCTTCAATGGTATGAATCCCGAGGTTCTGGCCATAAGAAAATCGAAAACGGTATTTGCCAATCATTTTGACGAGATCCGCATCGAGATTGAAGACTCCACAAGCTGCACAAATTTTGTTGCCTTCTTCAACCAAGACTTGATCCACTTGTTTTCGAGTTTGCATTACCACGTCTTCGATTCTACCTGGATGAATTCTGCCATCTTTCATCAGGATATCCAATGATCTACGTGCCACTTCACGGCGGACCGGATCAAAGCTGGAGAGCCGAAGAGAATTACCTTCTTCCATTTCGATTTCGACTCCAGTTGCCCTTTCAAAAGCGGCGATATTTCGCCCCCCTTGACCAATAATTGATCCCTTGGCAGAATCGTTTGGTAATTGGACAATGGATACCGAATATTCAGCAGTATAACTGGTTGCTCCATGAGCCATGGCGTCCACCAAAATGTCTTGAGCTATTTCAGAAGCACGGGTTGTATAATCTTCACGGGCTTGATTGAGTCTCTGGGCCAAGTCATCTGCCAAATCCTTCTCTACTTCTTCAATCAATAACTTTTTGGCTTCGTCCCGGGTAAGCGAGGCTACTTTTTCTAATTTTTTGATATAATCGTCTCTCATTCCTCGCTATTATACCAAGCTTTGACCGCCCTCTCAATGACCGAAGAGGAAAATCCTCTGGAATACAAAAACCTCTGCAATTGGTTGCGGTCCTTAAATACTTTCTTTTTGAGTAATGATTTTTTTGCAAGTTCGTCCTCATTAATATCCAAATAATTCACTTTTATTCCTTTTCTGGCCAATTCTATCATCAAAGCTTTTTTTCCTTTGGGCTTATTTTTGGATCTTGAGTCTACAAATTCTTGGACAAATTTATTGTCATTTATAAAATCTAGCTCTTTCAATTTCTCGATGGTTTCGTCTATCTCTAAAACCTCTTTTTTCTTTAAGTAGTCCCTCATCTCTTTTTCTGTCCGTGATCGGAACGACAAATAATGAAATGAGTTTTCCAGTGGAGATTTCTTATTCTTCATTGACTTCGCCCACTTGTTTTGGAAGTGATTTTTTTCCTTCGCGGACTATTTTCCAAATAGCGTCTTCTATCTGCTTGGCTAGCTTTACATTTTCAGTAAGAGCGATTCTCGCGGCTTCACGACCTTGAGCCAATATTACGTCATTGTGATAAATAAATGCTCCCTTCTTGGTCAAAACTTCCAATTCCAGACCAACATCTATTAGTCCACCGGCACGATTTATACCTCCGTTATTTAAAATATCATATTCAGCTACAGAGAATGGCGGGGCAACTTTGTTTTTGACAATTCTAGCCCTGTGTCTGGACCCGATGGGTTTGTCACCATCTTTGAGTGTCTCAATTTTTCTGGTATCAATTCTGATTGAAGAATAAAACTTGAGTGCCATGCCACCCGGGGTAGTCTCGGGATTACCAAACATCACACCAATCTTCATTCGCAGTTGATTGGTGAATATGACAACTGATCTGGATTTGGAAATTGCCCCTGTAATCTTGCGTAGAGCCTGTGACATCAGCCTAGCTTGCATACCCATGACCGAATCTCCCATCTCACCTTCTATTTCTGCCCGGGGTACTAAGGCTGCTACAGAATCGATGACAATTACATCAAAAGCGCCAGACCTAATCAAAGTTTCTACTATTTCCAGAGCCTGTTCTCCTGTGTCAGGTTGAGAGATATATAAATTGTCCAAGTTTACTCCGATAGCAGAAGCGCGAGATGGGTCGAGGGCATGCTCGGCATCAATAAAGGCTGCTTGTCCGCCAGTCTTTTGGGCTTCGGCTACACAATGCAAGGCAATGGTAGTTTTTCCTGATGCTTCCGGTCCATATATTTCGACTATTCTTCCTCTGGGAAATCCGCCCACTCCCAAAGCCACATCAATTGCTATTGATCCTGTGGGGATAACATCTATTGTCATTTTTTCTGCTCTATCCCCAAGTTTCATGATTGATCCCTTGCCAAATTGTTTCTCTATTTGATCCATCGCGATCTTGATCGCCTGCATTTTTGAATCGTTTGCACTTGTTGCCATATCAAACCCAAATATAACTCTTAATTGACAAATTGCAAGTGGATAAATATTTTTAACTGTTATATACTAATCTTAATGCCTTATGCTTTTGGATTAATCAAAGAAAGTTTTCAGATACTTTTTAAAAATATTGTCTATTTACTTAAGTTCTGGCTTTTTAGACTTGGTATACTTATTCCCCTACTTATTCCCTTGGGAATCGGAGCGTTTTTTTCTGGATTTCTCCTCTCCTGGCCACTTGTGGTGGGAGGAATAATAACTTTAATATTGATAGTAGTTTATGGGGTATGGCTTTCGGCTTCAACTTTTGTAGTTACAAAATCCATGGTTGACAATGATATCGTCCCCATAAAGACTCTGGCACAAAACAGCTGGCATCAGATGAGTAAGATATTGTGGACCAGCTTTTTGTCAGGTCTAATAATAGCCTTGGGAATTATTCTCTTAGTTGTTCCAGGAGTTATCTTTGCTTTCTGGTTTTATTTTGCAATCCAAGTATCAGTCTATGAAAACTTAAGTGGAAAAGCTGCTCTCTTGAGAAGTAAGGCACTGGTTAAGGGTCATTTTTGGTGGTTATTAAAGAATTTAGCAATTTATACTGGGGTAAGTTTACTCGTAAGCATGTTGTTTAGTTTTGCAGTGGGCTTAACACCACTTTCGGAAAATATCCAAAAAATAATTCTCTCTCCGATCAATATTATTGAGACAACTATAGGAATGATTTATTCTTTCCTCCTTTACCGAGACTTGGTCAAATCAAGCCGATAAATCCAAGTTCCTGCATAAAATACAAAAATTCCAATAGAAAGTGTGTCCAATATCTTGTCTTGAAACAGGATATTTAGAGTTGAAATTAATAACGGAATTACTGAGGCTGTCAATACTATCTTTAATATATTGGTGTATCCAAGATTCTTTTTTAGTATTATTGAGACAACAAAAAAAGCCAGTGACCAAAATAAAAAGGAAAAAACTTGCCAGATCAAATACATAATTCCCAATATTACTTCAATGATAATTAACATCGCCAGTCCCACTACCAATAACCAGACTTTATTATTTTGTGTCCATGAGACGATCATTTCTTTACTTAAGCTTGCTTCATCTTTGAACTCTGACAAATCGATAAGTTTGGTTTCACTCTCCTGCTTGGCGACAATTTTGTCCTTGAGGATTAGGACACCTATTTTATATTCTCTTAGATCATCCACAGTTCCTTTGGTATTTATGATCAAAGCCATATTTTTGTCTCCCCAGACATAGGGTTCTGGTATGTTGGTACTAACTTTACCGTCTTTTAGCGTCAAGTTAATATCGGGTAGTTTTTCGGATAAAAACTTGGGAATTTGAGGGGTAAAGTAAACCAGAGCCGAAACCCCAATGACCAAACCACCAATCCCAATCCCCAA
>CAYIGO010000004.1:0-18322 GCA_964362965.1 uncultured Gammaproteobacteria bacterium
AAACTTAGTCTTATTTTAGCACTTGGGCTGGTATTAAGGGTTGGATTTCTTACAGTTTCCCCTCCAGAGCTTTTTGGGGATGAGATAGACGTTGGCTATCAAGCTTATTCACTTTTGAAAACAGGCAAAGACATCTACCGTCAGACTTTGCCTTTTTATATTCATTCTCTGGCCGAATGGCGAGCACCACTTCTCATGTATGCCACGGTCCCGACTATCGCAATTGCAGGGCTTAATGAATACGGTGTCCGCCTGCCGGAAGTCATTTTTGGTGTCTTGGGAATAGCAATTTTGTTTTTGTTGACCAAAAAATATTCTGTTACTCTAACTCTGGCTATACTTCCTTGGCACATTCACTATTCCAGAGCTGCTTTTGAAGTTGTCCTAATGCTTGATCTGATCATGCTCGGCACACTTCTATTTTTAAAGCGACGTTTTGCACTTGGCTTTTTGCTATTTGCACTTTCGATGTATACGTACAGTACTGCGCTATTATTTGTTCCCCTGTGGATTGGTTACTTACTTATCAAAGAAAAAGTCTTTCCGGTATTTCAGGGCATACTCTTTGGATTACTGATTGCTCCACTTTTATATTTTATATTTTTAGGCCCTGCCCGAGATCGTTTTGGCATTTTGAGTTTGACCAACAACCGTGAAATCATTGACAAAGTATATACTCTAAGAAAAGAATCGCCATCAGTAGTCGTCAAATTTTTTGTAAACAAGCCATTTATGGTAGCCGGGGAATGGTTTATGAATTACTTGCGTCCCTTTTCATCGGAGTTCTTGTTTGTCCGTGGAGATCCTGTCATGAGGCACAATATTCAAATAATTGGGCAATTATTACCACTGACTGCACCATTTTTATTACTGGGCTTATATATCTTAGCCAAAAAAAGGCAATGGATATGGCTTATCTGGCTGGTGCTGGCTCCCATCCCAGCATCGCTAACCTCGGATGGTGGTTATCACGCCACCAGATTGTTTCTAATGGTTCCGCCACTTGCCGTCGCCATCGGCACCGGTCTTTCTATCATCAAAAACCGGCTACTAATTTCTATTATCTACTTTCTAATTTCCATGCAACTAATATGGGTAAGTTATTATTATCTCAACCATTACTCCAAGCAATCCTGGCGCTGGTGGCATGTGGGATATAAAAATATCCTAACTCAGATTCCGGCTTTTTCAGACAATTATTCACGGATTTTTATAAACAATTCATATGAGCCAGCCCTGATGCGATTTCTATTTTGGACCAGATATGACCCGAGCCGTTTTCACAAGAATTTTACTGTTGATAAACCCCAAGATAACATAGTGTCTGGTTACGACGGTTTTAGTTTAGACGGAAAATATATATTCGGTTCGTTTAATGGCAAAGAAAAGCTCTTTTTACCAAATTCACTCTATTTGATTTCCCAAAGAGAAGACGTGGCCGGAGACTGGGATTGGCGGGAGTCTCCCCCCGACAATATAGACATGCTTGGGTCCAGTCAAAATCCATATGGTCAAGTGGTATTTTATTTGGTAAGCAAAAAATGATTCGAAAAATTGTAATAAACCTCCTATTCATTGTCTTATTTGGTTTTCGCTTTTATCTGGCATTTCATGCCAAGCACGGTGATATGTACAATAATATTAGCTGGGGCAGGATGGCTTATAGGCTCGAGAGCTTGGCAGTATACTACGAATTACCAAAAGAAGTCTGGTCCCACAGTCGTCCTAATCAACCCCCAGGAAGTATTTTGCTCCACTTGGCATCAGAGAATATTTTTAATTCAATTAGTCAAATGATTAAATGGTCAAATGATAAAATTCAAACATTTCCTTCTAAGTTGGTCTGGTTTTGGCAGGATCATGGTGAACTAATTTCTATCAAAATATTTTCAATACTGGCCGATTTTGCTTTAGCATTTCTATTGTTTAAAGCTGGTGGAAAAGGGATGGCCTTGATTTACTTGGTCAGTCCACCGATGTGGTACAACTCAAGCTTCTGGGGGCAGACAGATCCGATCGTGGCGGCCCTTAGCTTGTGGTCCCTTTATCTTTTGATCAAAGGCAGGCTTGCAAGCTCCACAATTCTTTTGGGACTTAGTCTGATTACCAAAGCCTCGTGGGCGCCTCTCACACTTTTTTATTTAATTTATTTTATAAAAAATTACCCTCGGAAAATATACAACTTACTTTTTGGGTGTTTTGTTGCACTTATCGTTTCTTGGTCATTTCATCCGGAACTAAATATTTTATCCTGGCTTGTAAATTTATTTTTGACGAGAATTTTGCCGGGAGAAACAGCGTTGGCTACAGTTGGTGCATTTAATCTTCATCATCTAATTTGGAGCCAGATGGTCAACCATTGGTTTTCAGAAATACTAGCCTTGATTATCTTGGTACCACTTATTATATATTCTTCAATAAATGTAATTCGCAAAGCAAAACCGGTTAATCTTTTATATTGGTCAAGTTTGTTATTTTGGGCGTTCTTTTTATTTAATACCAAGATGCACGAGCGCTACCTTTATCCTGTCTTTCCACTTCTCTCGTATTTATTAGTTTTAAAGCCTAATCTAAAACTCTTGATAATTTATTTATTGGTTTCTTTGATTTTTTTGTTCAACATGTATTACATGTGGTATGCCCCGACTATTCCTTGGTTGATTGGCCTATATACCCCCGGGGTTCTAAACTTTGTAAGTTTGGCTAATATTATTTTGTTTTTGGCCTTTTTTAAGCTAAAATCAAGCTATGCCAAAGACTAAGTTCCTTGTTTTGGGGTTTATGATTTTAGGTTTGATGCTTCGGATAGTGTGGCTTACTAAATATCCGAGCGGATTTACTCCAGACGAGGCAGCTTTTGGTTACAATGCTTATTCTATACTTCAGACAGGTAAGGACGAATGGGGGATATCTTGGTGGCAGTTATTTTTCACCAACATGCGCTCTTTTGGCGATTACAAGCTTCCTCTCTATACGTTTCTCACTATCCCCAGTATCAAAATATTTGGCTTAAATGAATTTGCCACCCGCCTGCCAAATGCAATTATCGGGACATTAGCTATAGGAGCGATATATTTATTGACGAAGAGATTATCCGCCGCTATAATACTGACTCTTTCTCCTTGGGCAATATCTATGTCACGGGGAGCCTTTGAAGCAAATCTTGCAACATTATTTTTACCTCTTGGTATCTATTTGTTTTTGAAAAACAAATATTGGCTCTCGATCATTATTTTTGCTCTGAGTTTTTATTCCTATCATTCAGCCAGATTGGTGACTCCTTTAGTAATAATATCTCTAATAAAATACAAAAAAATAAACAAAGGAATGTTATTTCCAGGTATATTGTTGGGCGTTTTACTAATACCAGGGTTAATATCAATGGTTTCAAGAGGCAGCGCCAGGACTGCTGATGTCAGCATTATCAGTCCCACAGGCGGTTGGGGAGCGGTTGCGGATAGGCGATTTGAAGCCGGAGTCGTGGGATTGCCAGATACAGTCAGTAGATTTTTTTCCAACAAGCCGATTTATGTGATCTCGTCTTTTGTCAAAAACTATCTGTCATATTGGTCCCCGCAATTTTGGTTTACCAATGGAGCTGGTGAAGCCACCTATGGCATGATTACAGGTCGGGGGACTATTTATTATATCGAAAGTATTTTTCTAGTAGGATTTATCATTTTGCTAATCCGTAATCCCAAAAAAGAATATTTATTTATTCTGTTACTGGCTGCCACTTGCTTTATTCCTGCTGCTTTGTCCAAAGGACCTGGGTATGCGGCCAATCGTGCAGTCATTGCGTTACCATTTTTAGTTATTTTGCTTTCTTATGGCGCAGAATATATTCTAAAAAAGAAGTTAATCGTGGTTCTAATTTCTATTATCTATTTTCTATCGACTCTATTTTTCATAGAAGACTACCTTTATCATGCTCCCAAAAATAGTGCCAGATCCATGAACTATGGTTGGATAGATCTGATGCCCAGGCTCATGCCAATTGCCGATAGATTTGACAATGTCCGATTTAGTAGATCTCTTTCCGAGCCTCATATATTTGTAGCCTTTTACAACAAGATAGATCCGGCAGTTTATCAAAAAGAATCCCAATCTTGGTTAGAATTTGAAAAGAAAGGTCTGAAATTTCTGGATCAATATGATGGTTATCTCTTGGGAAAATATCGCTTTGGGGATTTGAAGTATACCGAAAAAGTATTTATACCAACTTTGTATATAGGACGTCCAAATGAATTTCCGGACGACACAAGCCACTATATCAAAGTCTATTACCCAGACGGAACGCCAGATATGGTGGTGGCAGAAAAACAGCCATGAAGAAATTTATTTTAGTCTTAGTTCTGATCTTGATCCCGACATTTGGATTAATGCTTCGCTCTGGCATCTATACCATGCACGATTTTCATGTCTTCCGTCTGCAACAATTTGAAAAATGTCTGATCCAGACAAAGAATTTTCCCTGTAGATGGTCCCCTGATGCAGGACTTGGGTATGGGGAGCCGGTCTTTAATTTTTATGGTCAATTTCCTTATTGGATAGGAGAAATATTTAGGATTATGAAGTTGTCGGTCTTGGATTCAGTTAAAGCCAATTTTATTTTGTCAATCTTGGCTTCATCAATGGCGATGTATTTTCTGGCACGAAAATTCTGGTCAAATACTGGAGCCCTTGTTTCGGCTCTATTCTATGCCTATGCGCCTTATAGGGCTGTCGATGTCTGGGTGCGTGGGGCTTTACCTGAATCACTGGCTTTTGTCTTTTTCCCTCTGATACTTTTGTTTATCAAAGAATTCATAGAAACCAACAAAAATAAATACTTGTTTTGGCTTATATTGTCACTTACAGGCTTGACACTTACCCACAATTTATCATTATTTATTTTTTCTCCGTTTGCTATTGTATGGGCACTATTTTGGTGGTGGCAGAGCAATAGATCGATTCACAAGATTTATGATTTGACGAGTGCTGGACTGGTCGGTGCTTTGCTGTCTGCATTTTATTTATTACCGGTATTATTTGAAAGCAGTCTAGTAACACTAAATCAGACCACTTCCGGATATTATGATTTTCATATCCATTATGCGACACTCAAGCAATTATTTTTGTCTACATTTTGGGGATTTGGAGGATCTACCTGGGGACCCAATGACACCATGAGCTTTGCTGTGGGACATATGCATTGGATATTGGCAGGTGTATTAGTCGTGTTTACATTGATAAAAAATAGAAATAAAGAAATATTATTTTTTATCTCACTCGGACTTTTTGCCATCTTTCTTACCCACGGTAAAGCGGATCTAATCTGGAACATTGTCAAGCCCATGTCCTATATCCAGTTTCCTTGGAGATTCCTAACCATGGCCACATTATTTTTATCCTTGTCCGCTGGAGCGATCGTAAAATTTATTCCCAGAATTATTCTTTCGGTTTTACTGTGCTTATTACTGTTACTAAATTCTGGCGTCTTTCGTCCGGATATTTGGAGAAATATTACAGATACAGAACAGTTTAGCGGGAAACTCTGGGATGAACAGAGAAGCTCAGCTCTGTCAGACTTTTGGCCAAAGTCGGCCATGCTTCCAAATTCATTTGCACCACTTGTTCCGGAAGTATTGTTGAATACCCGCTATCCAATTGCTTATTTTCCCGGATGGGTAGCAAGAGTTGACGGCAAAAAAATAGATGTTTTTCCGAGTGGACCATTGGGATTAGTCACGGTTCGTGCACCTCAGGACAAAAATGTAGTCTTGTCTTTTGAAGATACTCCGGTCAGAAAGATTGGAAACATTGTGAGCCTTGTTGCGTTATTGGGACTAATAGTCTGGATATGGAAAAAATCTTAGTCACATTAATTCTAATAATTGGGGTTATCTGGAGGATGCCGTATTTTGCGCCCGTCAGTCTAAATTGGGATGAAGTGTCCCTCGGGTACAATGCTTATTCGATGTCTAAGACAGGGGCTGATGAATGGGGGACAAAGCTTCCTACTATTTTTCGAGGATTCGGCGACTATAAGCTACCGGTATATGTCTACATGACTACACTCTGGCCACGTAATCCTCGTGTGACATCGATTATTGCTGGATCACTGACAATGTTAATTTCATATTTATTGGCCAGAAAGCTATTTGGAAAACAAGTTGGTCTTGTTACTTTGTCACTTGTTGCTCTGTCACCTTGGACAGTCATGTTGTCTCGCCTAGCTTTGGAAGCCAACTTAGCCATCTTGTTTATATCTCTGGGAATGCTCTGTATGGTTTCCAAGAAATATTTTTGGTCAATCTTGTTTTTTGGAATTTCGGTTTGGACCTACAACAGTGCCCGCATTTTTGTCCCTTTGTTTTTAACTTTATATTTAGTATTCACTAGGGAATACAAGCGACTACCTCCTATCTCCTATCTCCTATCGACTATATTCTTTATCCCCATGCTTTTTCAGTTGTTAAATACAGTAGGTCAAGCTCGTTACAGTAAATTATCGCTCATAGATGATGGCGCCATTGCTAGAATAAACGAATCTCAAACCACAAAACCAGGTGGCCGTATGGTTTACAACAAAGTCACTTATTTTGTTGCTACCTTTGCAAAAAATTACATTTCATATCTATCACCAAATTTTTTGTTTATCAAGGGCGGTGATCATTATCAATTTAGTGTCCAGAATTATGGTTTACTATATTTGATCTGCTTGCCATTTTTTTATATAGGTTTAATAAAGGTCTTTAACAACAAATTATTATTGTTATGGATATTGCTGGCTCCTGTGGCTGGAAGTATCACTCGAGATAGCCCACATACTCTACGCGCAGTCGTTATGTTACCCTTGCCGATGATTTTCTCCGCGGTCGGAATAGTGTCGGTACTAAAAAAATATTATTTAATTATATTTCCAATTGTTATTCTCTTTCCAGTTCACTATCAACTAGCTACTAACTCTTATCTCCTAAACTATTCCTGGTCCTGGCAATATGGTTACAAAGAGGTAGTTCAAGTAATCAAAGAGAACTATTCAAAGTACGATCAGATTATTCTTACCAAGAAATATGGTGAACCGCATGAATTTGTGGCATTCTATTGGCCATGGGATCCGGCAGACTTTGCCAAAAATAAATCCTGGGATTATCATGATGGCTGGTATTGGGTAAATGGACTTGGGAAAATTAAATTTGTAAATGATTGGGAAATGAAATCATATATTTATAAACCCAACACACTTATTATTGCTAGCCCGGATAACATTTCTGCGGGAAATGATATAAAGCGAATTTATTTTCTGGACGGTAAGCCTGCATTTATAATAAAAAGTCTATGAGGAAATATATTTTATTGACAATAATTATTCTTCTTGGTCTTACACTTAGACTATATCATTTAGACACTCGCCCAGTAGGCTTTACTTGGGATGAAGCGGCTCTCGGGTACAATGCCTATTCACTATTGAAAACTGGTAAGGATGAATATGGAAAGATTCTACCCGTAGTCTTCAAGTCCTTTGGTGATTACAAACCTGGATTATATATTTACCTGACAGTCCCAATGGTCAAAATCTTTGGCTTAAATGAATTTTCTACCCGACTACCCTCAGCAATTCTGGGAACCCTATTAATTGTTGTTATTTATTTACTTGTTTGTAAACTCTTTGTCACTTGTCACTTGTCACTTGTCACTTCATTAATGTTGGCTATCAATCCTTGGTCCATTCACTTCTCGCGCGGAGCCTGGGAAGCCAACGTAGCTTTGTTTTTAACAACTCTTGCAGTTCTATTATTTCTCAAAAAGCGCTATTTATATTCAAGTCTGTTTTTTGGTCTGACAATTTGGACCTACCAGGGAGCAAAAATGTTTACACCGCTATTAATCCTGACTCTACTCATAATTTATAGACCGAATATCAAAAGACCAATCTTGCCAATCCTTTTGGGATTAGCAATGTTAATACCCTTAATATTAAATTTCGGCTCACAATCGGGCAGACTAAAAGTATTTAGTGTTTTTAGCTATTCGGGAGATCTTGTCCGAGGAATTACTCAGCGTTATCTCAATCACTTGTCTCCCAAATATTTATTTATCAGTGGAGATTGGTCAAATATTCGTCACAGCATCCCTTATTATGGTTATTTTCATTTACCGGAAATACTAACAATATTAGTAGGTTTAGTATCCTTAATAAGAACCAATAACCAAGCTACTAAACTACTTATCAGCTGGTTGCTATTAGCCATCTTACCATCAGCTCTATCCCGCGACATCGTTTCAGGTGTCCGTTCTCTACCCATGTTAATTCCACTGACCATATTATCTGGAGTAGGCTTATCCAGACCTTGGTCTTCTAAATTCTTGTTACTCTGTTACTATGTTACTTTGTCACTATTTGTAATTTTATTTATTGATCTCTACTTTATTCATTCCCCAAACTTTGTGGCTCGTGACATGATGTATGGCTATAAGCAAGCGCTTCAAATAATTAAACCATACATTGATAAGTATGACCGTATAATATTTACAGATAAACTAGGCCAACCATATATTTTCACCTTATTTTATTATCAAGTTGACCCCACACAGTATCAGTTTCAAGCCAATTTGATTCAGGATCCTCAGGGTGATGTTGGAAAAGTCACTCGGTGGAAAAATTTTTGGTATCAGAAACCTGACTGGCGGAATCAACGAGGAGACAGTTCGACTATTTTTGTCGGAGACAACTTTGAGCTGCCCGAGCAAGATATGAATCCAGTTAATTTAGTAAGACTTGGTGAAGTCTATTATCCCAATGGCAAACACGGTCTGCGCATCGTGGCTCTAAAATGAAAAAATATATTTTATTATTCCTAATTCTAATTCTAGCTACTGTCTTGCGAGTCTGGAATATAACCAGTAGTCCATCAGGCCTCAATGCTGATGAAGCGGCTCTGAGTTACAATGCCTATTCTCTGATGTTGACAGGACGTGATGAACACGGTCACCCGTGGCCAGTCAATCTCGAATCCTTTGGCGATTTCAAACCCGCAGGCTATGCTTATATTTTGATTCCTTTTATCAAAGTCTTCGGTCTTACCGAATTTGCCGTCCGCCTACCATCTATTATTTTTGGAGTACTTGGTGTGTTGGGAATTTACTTATTGGTTCGAGAACTTACGAGTAAACACCATACACTACTTTCCGCCTTACTACTTTCTATTTCCCCTTGGCATCTCCATTTTTCCCGCGGAGCCTGGGAAGTCAATGTCTCTACCACATTAATGGTTTTAGGTATGTGGTTATTGGTCAAATGGCTCAAAAATCCAAAACTCCATTATCTCCTAATCTCTAATCTCTATTTTTTAATCTCTATCTATACTTATCAATCCTCCCGCATCATCATTCCTCTTCTCGGACTGGGAATATTTATCATGTATTTCAAAAATTTTAGAGATAATTATAAACAATCTCTAATATCAGCCTTATTATTAGTATTATTACTAATTCCACTATCACTATCACTCATCACTACCGATGCCAAATCTCGTCTGTCTGGAGTAGGATTATTAGCTGACACTGGACCGACAGAGCGGGCCAAGGAACTGCGTATTCAGCATGGAGATCTCAAGTCAATTCCTTCCAAGATCTTGCACAACCGCCCTGTCCAGTATGGTTTACGATTTATCCAAAATTATCTCGATCATTTTGATGGCAATTTCTTGTTTGTAAATGGCGACGTCATAGAACGCAGTAAAATTCCCGAGATGGGTCTATTTTATTTGACTGATTTTGTTTTTATAGCTCTTGGCGCAATATTTCTTCTAAGATCTAATATCCAACATCCAACATCTAAAATAGTCTGGCTTTGGTTACTAATCTCCCCAATAGCGGCCGCCATGACTTTTCAGACACCTCATGCCCTTCGCGCCTTTAATATGGTTATTCCTATGACAATTATTATTTCGATGGGAGTCTATCAAGTAATAAAACTTAGAAAAGTATTTATGATATTAATCATTGCATTATACGCATTTCAGCTTTCAGACTATTTGTACAAATATTATGTCCGATACCCCAAAGAATATCCAGCTGCCTGGGAATATGGATTCAAAGAATTGGTGGCTTACGCTGAATTAGTCAAAGACAAATATCCCAAAATCTGGGTGACAGACAAGTATGACCAGCCGTATATATTGTTTTTGTTTTATTCCAAATACGATCCACGAAAGTTTCAAGATAATCACACTCTGACATTTAGAGATAAATTCAATTTTTCCACTGTCCGCGATTATGACAAATATCACTTTGAGTCCGCTCCGTGGGACAAAGTCCGCAATCAGCATTCATCCCTAATTATTGCAGCCCCAGAGGATATCCCAGATAGAGGGGTTGATGTCATCAAAACCATTAATTTCCCAAACGGCCTCCCGGCGTTTAAAATAGTATCAAATTAATATGAATAAAATAAAACTATCGGTTGTACTCGCTACCTACAATGAAGAGAGAAATATAGCCAGATGTTTGGGGTCAGTCCTGGGCTTGGCAGATGAAATAATAATTGTGGATGGAAAGTCTACTGATGACACAGTCAAAATTGCCAATCAATATAAAGCCAAAATTATTTTGGTCGAGAATAATCCCACTCACTTTCATGCTCAGAAAAAGTTAGCCATAGATTCTGCCCGAGGTGAGTGGATTCTCCAGCTCGACGCCGATGAATGTCTAACCCCTGAGTTGGTCAATGAAATTAAAGGCCACCTCCGAGGTGGCCGAATGGACTCCTCGGAGGTGAATGGTTATTGGTTGCCAAGAAAAAACTATTTTCTTGGAAGATTTCTAGAAAAAGGTGGACAATATCCCGATTACACCATGCGTTTATATAGAAATGGTAAAGGTAATTTGGAAGCTCGCGATGTCCATGAGCAAGCAAAAGTCGACGGGGAAGTGGGCTATTTGAAAAATCCTATGCTCCACTATGGTACTCCGGACTTTGAAAATTATCTTTTGCGAAATAATAAATACACCAGTCTAATGGCCGAGCAATTTGCCGAACATAATGTTCCTATTACTTTAGTTTCAGCATTAAATCATTTGACCATTTTGCCATTAAAAGAATTTATTTGGATATATTTTCGCCACCGCGGATATGTAGATGGTTTTCCAGGTTTTGTCTTTGCTTTGTTTTCCGGCCTTCGCTTTGCTATAGCCTACATCAAATACTGGCAAGTTACAAAATATCCATCCCATGATTAAAGTAGGATTTGTCACCAAATCACTTACTGACGGCAACGCCCAGAGAGGGGTAGGTTTCTATGCCAAGCGCCTCCTGCCAAAACTTAAAGAATTCGCCAAAGACTTTGATATTGAAATATTTGAGGATAAATATACTGATGTAGATATAGTTCACTATCCCTCTTTTGATCTTTTCTATCACACACTACCAATATTCAAAAAAACCAAAACTGTCGTCACAGTTCACGACGTCATTCCTTTGGAATTTCCAGAAGTTTACAAGCAAGGATTGAAAGCCAAGCTGAATTTGTACTTACAAAAAATTGCCCTGAGTCAAGTCGACGCAGTCTTGACCGACTCATTTTATTCACTCAAAAATATTCGAATGTATTTAAATATTCCCCATGTTAAATTAAAGATCGTTTATTTAGCTGCTGACGAAATATTCAAGCCCAAGAAAGTTACCAAAAAATACAATCTTCCAAAAGAGTTTGTTCTCTATGTAGGTGATGTCAATTACAATAAAAATATTCCCGGACTTATCGAAGCCTGCAAGCTAGCCAAGCTTCCTCTGGTTATGGTTGGTAAGCAAGCTGCTGAAATCTCAAGCCTCAAATCCCAAATCCCAATGAATATTACAAATCCTCAAAACTTAATAAGAAAACTTTTCAACATTCCTCATCCCCAATTGGCTCACTTGGAATTATTAGAAAAACTCTTTAAAGAAAATAATGTTATTAGACTAGGATTTATACCCGACGAAGATCTCGTAGATATATATAATTTAGCATCAGTATATTGCCAAGCTTCGTTTTCTGAAGGGTTTGGTCTGAATCCCTTAGAAGCCTTGGCCTGTGAGACACCGGTTGCTTCCAGTAACAGTGGATCATTGCCAGAAGTCCTTGGAGACAATGCAATTTATTTTGACCCGACTGATACTAAAGCTATATCACAAGCTATAATGGAGGCGATAAGGACTCCTGCCCGCAATGCTTTCAGCATAGCTGATGCAGGCGGGTGGGACAAAACAGCCAAAGAAACATTACAGGTGTACAAATCACTATGTCAATAAAAACAATTTTCAAATATATTATCATTTGGCAGATCGCCATCATTATTATTACCCGCTTAGCGGGTTTATTTTTACCGCTTCAAGAAACATATATCGGTGGAGCTACACAGGCTTATGTCGAAAACCCACTGCTTTATTCCAGAGCCAATTTTGATGGTAATCATTATCTGACTATTGCCCGCCGTGGTTATGGCTATGCCCAGCAAGCTTTTTTCCCTCTCTACCCAAATTTGATCCGCTATTTTTCCAAATATATGCTTCCGGTTACAGCTGGCGTTGCCATTAGTATGATTAGTTTTTTTGTGGCCATTATATTTTTAGTTAAATTGGTACAACTTGATGACACCAATCCAAATATAGCCAAATGGACAATCATTAGCTTGTTGGCATTTCCCACAAGCTTCTTTTTGGGTAGTGTCTATACCGAAGGCTTGTTTTTGATGCTAGTCGTCCTGAGCTTCTATTGTGCCCGTACCAAGCATTGGTGGCTAGCCGGCATTTTTGGTGCTCTCGCCAGCTATACTCGCTTTGTAGGAATTTTTCTTTTACCAGCGTTAATATTTGAATGGTTTGAAACCTCAAAAAATAAAAAAGACTTAATTCCAATTCTACTCATCCCTCTGGGTTTATTAACCTACATGCAATTTTTGGATAAAACTACCGGTGATCCACTGGCATTTGTTCATGTCCAAAAATTGTTTGGCCAAGGTAGAAGCGAGAAATTAATATTACTCTACCAGGTATTTTGGAGATATATAAAGATGATCTTTACCGTGGATTTTAAGAATCCAATTTATCCTGCTGTGGCTCTCGAGTTTGTGACAGGAGTTGCCTTCCTGTGGGCTTCAATTGCTGTGGCTATCAGGCAACGTAGGTCTTATGCCGTCTTTGCCATTCTATGCTACCTTGTACCGACTCTCACCGGGAATCTTGTGTCTCTACCCCGCTATATTCTGACAGCTTTTCCGTTCTTTATAGGTTATGGCCGGTATCTTACTCAAAACAAACCCCGCCGCATGCTAATTTTGACGGTCAGCGGTGTCCTTCTTGTACTTTATTTATCAATGTTTGTGAGAGGGTATTGGGTAGCATGAAAGAAAAATTGAGATCTATCTGGGCAAGCCCGACATTACAGGGAACGACAGTATTTATGGCAGGAAACATCGTGGTTAGTGCTTTGGCCTTTGCTTATCATTTTTTATTGGCTAGATTTCTGGGTCCCCATGAATATGGCATTTTGGCTGCCTTATTTGGTCTGTTGTATTTTGTTCAAGTCCCCATTAGTGCTGTGGATTTTTTGATCACGAAGTTAATATCTAGTTTTGAATCTGAAAAGATAGTTAGTCACACTCGAGGTCTGATAAGTTATTTGATCCAAAAAATAGGTCTAATGTTACTATTAATGTTACCTATTTTACTGTTATTTTCTGAATTTGTTCGGGCTTTTCTCCGGCTTCCGGAAATAGGCTCTGTGATCGTAATCTGGCTGTACATTTATTTACTATTGGTTATTACTGTTTTACGGTCAATTTTAAAGGCATGGTTACGGTTTACCGATTTAGTATTGAACCAGATAGTTGAGATGGTTGTAAGGCTTGGCTTTTCAGTCATTGCTCTTTATTTTATATCGTCCTGGTATGGCTGGGGATTAGCCGGTGTCATTATTGCCTCGTTATTAGTTTTATTCATTAGTCTATTCCAAGTGCGAGAGATATTTTCCGTACAGCCAGACAAGTTTGAACATCACAAATGGCCCATTAAATCACTTGGTATCGGCGGACTGATGTTGTCATTTGCATATACTTTAATGTACTCGATTGATATTTTGCTGGTTAAACACTTTTTTAATGATTATTGGACTGGAATATATGCAGTGCTGGTTACGGCGGGTAAGGTAGTCTATTTTGCCCAATCACCCTTGAGCTCAGCTATGATTCCCATCGTGGCGAGAAAATCTAAATACCCATCTCAAGCCAGAAACGATTTATGGTTTTTATTGGGAGTTTCAGCACTCATTGGTACATCAATTGTGGGTTTATACTTTTTAGTTCCTCAAATATTAGTTACAAGTGTGTTTTCGGATAAATTTATCGCAGCGGCCCCGCTAATGGCTTGGATGGGGCTAGCCATTTTTGGATATGCAATTGCCAATACCTGTGCCGGATTTTTACTGGCGTTAAACAAGACAAAAGCGGCCTGGATTTCATTGTTTGGGTTGGTTGCTGAAGCAATAGGAATTTATTTATTTCATGCCAACCTTTCTCAGGTTGTAATATCGTTGGGAATAGTTTTTGGTATACTAGCCATAGTTTTAATAATTTATAGCTTTTATGTCACACGTAAAAATACTAAATAATCCAAAGATTTCTATTATTGTTCCAGCATTTAAGCAGGAAAAAACCATTATTAAAAATCTTCACCAGCTTGAATCGGTACTTAAATCCATAAATAAGTCTTACGAAATAATTTGCGTAGTAGATGGTTTTCTGGACAAGACTTTCGAAAAAGCCAAATCAATTTCCTCAAGAGATATAAAAGTTATTGGGTATCCTATTAATTCCGGCAAAGGGTTTGCAGTGCGTTATGGTTTGTTTCATGCCAAGGGTGACACTATCGGATTTGTAGACTCAGGTGAGTTGGATTACGGGATGATACCCATGATGCTAGAACATTTTAAATGGTATGGGGCTGACGCCATCATTGCTTCAAAGCGTCATCCGGTTTCTCAGGTAACCTACCCATGGCAAAGAAAAATTTTGTCGTGGGGTTATCAGTTGGGAGTAAAATTATTGTTTGGTTTGGATGTTCGCGATACCCAAGTGGGTATGAAATTGTACAAAAGAGAACTGATTGAAGCCGTCCTTCCCCGGCTCTTAGTTAAGACATTTGCTTTTGACATAGAAATACTTGCCGTGGCTCATTATTTGGGATTTACCAAAATATATGAAGCCCCAGTCAAATTGACTATGAAATTTCTGCACACTTCCTCGATTTTTAATAGGGGATTTCTTAAGACTGCTTTAAATATGGCATGGGATACCTTGGCTGTATTTTACAGGCTAAAGATCAGACATTATTATAACGATAGCAATAAAAAGAACTGGCTAAAGAATTAATGAAATATAAAATAGTAAAATGGTGCTGGCTACTTATTACATTTATTATAGTTGTATTTTCATCTGATGTTGTACAGGCTGGTTATGTAAATATAGTAAATCCAGTACGGATTTCTGTTTATAATCCTGATCCGGTAGCCAGTATTAAGTCACAATACTCAGAAATAAATAAATTGAATTTATCTTCCACTTGGCTTTTGACCTATGATGTTTTGGATAATCTACAGATGATAAATATAATTAAGCAATTTGATTCGAATCAAGAAATTGGATTGTTTTTGGAAATTACCGAAAACTATGCTACAGCCGCTGATATTTCATATCATAAGACTGGCTCTTGGCATTTTGCCAATGCAGTTTTGTTGTCTGGATATACCCAAGAAGAAAGAGTTAAATTAATCGATACGGTATTTGAAAAATACAAGTTAGTGTTCGGTAAATATCCAGTCTCTGTTGGTTCTTGGTGGACGGATAGTTTTTCCCTAATTTACATGAAAGATAGGTATGGAATAGTAGTCGATCTGGGATGTTCTGATCAGTATTCTACGGATAACTATTCATTGTGGGGACAGCCATGGTCGGTTCCATATTACCCAAGTAAATTTCATTCAGGGATACCGGCAAATTTTAAAGATTCGTTGGGAGTGTTGCGTTTACAATGGGCTCCAAGAGATCCAAAATATGGCTATTTTGATAGTCTATATAGTACACAGGATTACTTTACCAAACCAGCAAAAGACATCAATTATTTCAAATATCTACTATCGTTATATCCTGACCAAATAACAATCGGTCTTGAGGGTGATCTACCTTCCCAACTTTATTCCGGGAACTATAGACGACAGTTGGAAGCAGTCAAAAAGTTGAATCTGACAGCAGTGACAATGAGGGATTATGTAAAGCTTCATAAGGAATTACTCCCACAAATTGAGACAAAAGAAGCAACTTGGTATCAATCACCAAATTATCGAATCGGCATAATTGACGGGAAAATAATTGATTTACGAAGATATTTAAACATCAAAGAACCATATTATGAAAGACCAAACCGAGAAAATACACTCTACATAAATATTCCAGCTACGATAGATTATATGAATGATAAAAATAACATATGGCTTATTGGTGATGCCCAGATAAAATACCAGGACTCTTCCTTTAGAATTGATTTTCCCAAAAATAAACCACCCGATGCACTTATGAGAAGTCCCTATTTTACAGTTCAGAAAACCGTCTCGGGTTATTTAGTAAAAGTGACTAACCTTTCCCTCGATGACTATATATTTACCGATTGGTCTATTGAAACACTGCATTATTTCGGATCCAAAAGGTTTTGGGTAAGATTACTAAAGGGACAAGGTTGGGATAAGTTTGTAAGGACAAAATATTTGGTTTCTAGTGACGAATTGGTCGCATTGAATTATCTACGCATCAAGCCAAAGGGAAAAATACTGGTACAAAATAACAAATGCTTACAGTGTGAGTATCATTCACAATATAAACCCGCTGTGTTTGCGAACCTTAGAGATTATATTACCAAGTTTAGTAACAAAAAAATAATTTACGACAAGAGTGTGTTTATCGAGCCAGATCGAAAGAAAATCAAAGACTTGCTAAATTATTTGGATATTAAGTATATTTATTTGACAAAATATGAAAGTTATATCGAGAGGTTGCCATTTTCTCCAGGAGACCTGGGTGTCGAGAAAGTATTTGAAAATGCTAATGCTGCGATCTGGGAAGTAGTAAAATAGGAATATGAATATATTAATATTATCTTGGCGCGATCCAGGTAATCCAAAAAGTGCAGGAGCAGAAATAGTCATGTTGAAATACGTTTTACATTGGACAAAAGCCGGACATAAAGTATATTGGTTGGGCAGTCGTTATGGAAACCTACCTGTTACCGAGAGTATAGATGGATTAAATATTCATCGGGTAGGACCAGAGTTGCAATTTTACAACACACTGACAATGTTAATTACCTACCCCATATTTTTGTTAAACACAATTTGGATTGGTCAGGGAATTATCAGACGGCAAAATATTGATTTAGTTGTAGACGCCATTCATGGTTTGCCATTATTTTCCCCACTCTATGCCAAGTGCCGGAAAGTACTTTGGGTATGTGAAGTTGCTGGTACAATCTGGGATAAAATGTATCCATTCCCAATTAATTTAGTGGGAAAAATATTAGAAAAAGTAGTCTATTTAATATATCGAAAAAGTGAGATATGGGCAATATCCAAAAATACCAAAAATGACATTTTAAATATTAATTCTAAATTAAACGTACAAATTATACCCTTAGGTATAGACACTACAAAATTCATGTCAGTAAAAAAATATAGTTTTCCATCAGCACTATTTGTAGCTCGATTGGTGAAAATGAAGGGTATAGAATCTGCGTTAATGGCTACAAAAAAGATATCAAATAAACTTCCTAATTTTAAACTATTTATTGTGGGAGACGGAGATACGGATTATATTCGACAACTAAAGAAATTTGTAGTTTCAAATCATTTGTATAAAAATGTTGAGTTTCTAGGGAGAATATCAGATAAACTACGTAATAATTTATACGCGCGATGTCATTTTTTAGTTCATCCGTCTTTTAAAGAAGGCTTCGGATTGACAGTTTTAGAAGCTGCTGCCTCTGGCACGCCTACCATAGCTAGACGTGGGAGCAGTATGGATGAATTGATAGATGACGAAATGGACGGATTATTGTTTGACAAAGACAGTCAAATTTCAGAGCTCTTTTTAAGATATTTCAAATCTTCAGAGTATTCCATATTAGTCAGCAATGCCTTAAAAAAGAGTCAAAGATACGATTGGAAACAAATATTATCTAATTCTAGTGAAATTACACATATATGAAAAAATATCCCAGAATTTCCATAATTATAGCTCTCTACAAAGAAACGGC
>CAYIGO010000005.1:0-3470 GCA_964362965.1 uncultured Gammaproteobacteria bacterium
TCGACCGCAGACGCAAGTTTGCGGTTTCTGTTTTGTTGCGGGCAATGGGTATTTCTACAAATGAAGAAATATTGAGACTTTTCCCAGGGTTGGAAGAAACACTAGTCAAAGATTTGACTCACAATACCGAAGAAGCCTTGATGGAAATATACAAAAAGATGAGACCTGGGGAGCCATTACAATTGGAAAATGCTCAAAAATTAATGTACGATTTGTTTTTTAATCCCCGTAGGTATGACCTGGGTAAAGTCGGACGGTATAAGATAAACAGGCGCTTTGGTCTCAAAGTTGACGATGCCCAGACAGTCCTGACTCGTGACGATATTGTTTCTTTGGTCAAATATTTGATTGGCCTTCAAGGTGGAATAGGTAAGACCGATGACATTGATCATTTGGCCAATAGAAGACTACGAAGAGTAGGAGAACTCGTTGCCCAGACTTCATTTAGAGTAGGACTGATGCGGCTTGAGAAAGCAATTCGCGAAAAGATGACTCTGGTCTCGACAGAGGACCTGGTTAGTCCCGCTCAACTGGTCAATCCAAGACCAGTTATTTCATCTATCAATGAATTTTTCAGAAGTTCTCAGCTATCCCAAATATTAGACCAGGTCAATCCCCTCTCGGAAATTGATTTACTCAGAAGACTGACAGTCTCAGGACCAGGTGGAATAACCCGCGAGAGAGCTTCGTTTAGTATTCGTGACGTTAATTCCAGTCAATACGGACGCATTGATCCAGTCAGATCACCAGAAGGACCAAATATTGGACTAGTGACTTATCTTGCTCTCTATGCCAAAGTCAATGATTATGGCTTTTTGGAAACCCCATATCGTAAATTGGTCAGAGATAAAAATGGTAACAAGATTTCAGATGAAATAGTCTACCTTTCAGCCGATGAAGAAGAAAATTATAGAATCTTAAACTGTGACGTCACAATCGACGGCAATGGCTATATCAAAGGTGATTGGCTTCCCATGCGTTTTAACAATATCTTTACCGAAGGCTCACCTATGGAGGCTGATTTTATTGACTTAGTTCCAAGACAATTGGTAGGTTGTTCAGCATCTCTAATTCCATTTTTGGCCAACGATGCTGCCAATCGAGCATTGATGGGTGCAAACATGCAGTGTCAGGCAGTGCCATTATTAAATCCAGTCAGTCCCTTAGTTGGTACTGGTATGGAAGGCGAAATGGCCACAGCCATGGGCTGGACAGTCAGAGCTTTGCACGACGGGACAGTAAGTGCAGTTGACGCTGACAAGATTGTTATCAAGCTTGAAAAAAAACTCGACAAAACTGAATCCGGCAGTGAAATGATAGTCATCAAAGGTGACATTGTGACTTATTATTTAACTAAGTTTAAAAGATCTCCCCAGAGTACCTGCTATAACCAAAGAGTAGTGGTTTCCAAGGGTCAAAAGATCAAAAAAGGACAACTGCTGATAGATGGTCCCGCTTGTGAGAATGGCGAATTGGCTCTGGGTCAAAATTTGGTCATTGCCTATACCTCTTTTGAAGGATTGGGCTACGAAGATGCTATTGCCATCTCAAGTCGACTGGTCACAGATGATTTATTGACATCGATCCACGTCGAAGAATACGAAGCTGATGTGGTAGACACTAAACTAGGTCCTGAAGAACTGACCCGCGATATTCCAAATGTCGGAGAAGCGTTTTTGGCCAATTTGGACAAAGATGGAGTTGTGACGATAGGCTCAGATATTCAACCAAATGATATATTGGTGGGAAAAATTGCCCCCAAAGGTGAAACTGAATTGTCAGCAGAAGAGAGACTCTTGAGAGCCATATTTGGTGAAAAAGCCCGCGATGTCCGGGATACTTCACTTCGCATGCCACACGGTGAGCGCGGGATAGTCGTCGATGTTCAAATATTAAATCGCGCGGAAGGCGATGAATTACCTCCTGGATGTAATATGCGGGTTGTAGTCAAAGTAGCCCAAATTAGAAAAATTACCGTCGGAGACAAATTGGCCGGACGTCACGGAAACAAAGGGGTCATATCCAAAATAATTCCAGTCGAAGACATGCCTTATCTGCCAGATGGAACACCTGTGGATATTATGATTTCACCCCTCTCAGTATTGGCTCGTATGAATTTGGGACAACTCCAAGAAGCCAGACTTGGTCTAGCACTTCAAAAATTGGGACAAAAGATTGCTGTTCCGGTCTTTGAGAGGATTCCTGAAGAAAAGTTTACCGAGCTTATTACCAAAGCGCATCTGCCAGTTTCTGGAAAAATGCGTCTCTTTGACGGCAGAACAGGTGAGGCTTACGAAGAGGAGACCGTAGTCGGAGTCGGCTATTTCCTCAAGCTTTATCACATGGTCGAGGATAAAATTCATGCCAGATCGACCGGACCATATTCACTTATTACTCAGCAACCTCTTGGCGGAAAAGCTCAAATGGGTGGACAACGCTTGGGAGAAATGGAGGTTTGGGGTTTGGAAGCTCACAAAGCTTCACATGTTCTTCAAGAAATGCTGACTATCAAATCCGATGACGTGGTTGGACGCGCCAAAGCCTTTGAAGCCATAGTCAAAGGGACTGAGATTCCGGCAAGCTCTGTTCCTGAATCGTTTAATGTATTGGTCAAAGAATTACAAAGTCTTGGGTTGCAAGTTATTCCCCAAGGTGTACAGGTCAAACTTGCCGACGATACTGCCACACCACCAACTACTACTACGCCTGTTGCAGTTACTGATGATACAATAACCGATACCGATGGCACAAATTAAACCAAATATTCACCAGGACTCATTTAAAATAGCTGATTTTTCGTCGCTTCAACTAAAATTGGCGTCACCAGAAATTATCATGAGTTGGTCTCGTGGAGAAATTACCAAGCCAGAAACTATCAATTACCGTACACTAAGACCAGAGAAAGACGGACTATTTGACGAGCGGATCTTTGGTCCGGTCAAGGATTGGGAATGTTATTGTGGTAAATACAAGCGTATCCGCTACAAGGGAATTATTTGTGATAAGTGTGGAGTCGAAGTTACTCATTCACGTGTCAGGCGCGAACGCATGGGACATATCACCTTGGCAACTCCTGTTGTCCATGTCTGGTATTTCAAAGGTGCACCATCAAAATTGTCACTTCTACTCGATGTTTCACCCAAGAATCTCGAATCTGTCGTTTATTTTGCCCAGTATATAGTGACTTCTGTCGATGAAAAGCAAAAAGCCAAAACTATCGAAAGACTCAAAACCGAATTAGTTGACAAAAAAGAGACTTTGAAAAAAGAATTTTTACAAAAACGTCTAGCACTAGAGAAGACCCAACAGACTACTGATGATCTGGCAGCCTCAGAATCAAATTTCAAAACCAAGCAATTGCTTCAGGCACTGACCGATCAAGAGGCACTAGAGATTGGAAAAATTTCGGACCTTCAGGCTAGACTTGGCGATATTGCCGATAGTATCAGAGTGGGTAGTATCCTTTCTGA
>CAYIGO010000005.1:3570-8838 GCA_964362965.1 uncultured Gammaproteobacteria bacterium
TCAGACTTAAATGATCTATATAGAAGAGTCATAAACCGAAATAATAGATTAAAGCATTTGATTGAATTGGGTGCGCCAGATATTATTTTGAGAAACGAAAAGAGGATGCTTCAGGAAGCTGTCGATGCTCTGATAGATGCGTCACATTCCACCACTTCCAGGCGTCCAGAAGCTGCTAAGACCAAATCACTTTCAGACATGTTGCGGGGTAAACAGGGTCGGTTTAGACAAAATCTTTTGGGTAAGCGTGTCGATTATTCTGGTCGATCAGTCATTGTTGTTGGTCCAGAATTAAGGCTTGAGCAATGTGGTATCCCCAAAGAAATGGCGCTTGAAATGTTTAAGCCATTTGTTCTTCGCCAAATGATTGTTCAGGGCTTAGCACCAAATGTCAAGTCAGCCAAAAATATTTTGGAAAGTAGACCACCTGAAGTATTTGATATCTTGGAAAGTATTACCAAGAATCATCCAGTCCTTCTAAATCGCGCCCCAACCTTGCACAAATTGTCTATTCAAGCTTTCTATCCAGTCTTGGTCGAAGGATCGGCCATCAGACTTCATCCTTGTGTCTGCTCAGGCTTCAATGCTGACTTCGATGGAGATCAAATGGCAATTCATGTACCCATCAGTGATTCAGCTGTCGAAGAAGCCAGAAATTTGATGATGCCTCAAGACAATTTGCGAAAACCATCCAGTGGTGACCCTGTGGCAATCCCCTCGACCAAGGAAATGGCCCTGGGAAATTATTATTTGACATCGATCGACAGTCAAATAGCACCTCGAGAGTCGGCCTTTGCTACGACAGAGGAAGCGATTCTTGCTTATCATTCAAAGAATATTAAATTACGCCAAGAAATTTCAGTTGATATGAATGGTGTTATAGTCAAGACTTCTGTTGGTAGACTATTGTTTAATGAAGTCTTACCCATTGAGTTGCGTTTTGTCAATGAAGCAGTCAAGAGATCGGTTGTCGTATCACTTTTCAACAAAGCCTTTACTCTGCTCGATAAGACCAGAATTGCCCAGATGATCGACGATCTAAAAAACCTGGGCTTTTGGGCAGGCACTATTTCCGGAATATCAGTCAGTATCACTGATTGTGAATTATATGTAGGTCGTGACGAAGCCATTGCCGAAGTCGATGCTAAAGTCGCTGAAATCAACAGTAATTTTGAGATGGGATTGATTACTCTGGAGGAAAAGAAAAGGTTATCTCAAGGCTTGTGGCTCGATGCCACCGAATCAATTGCTGACAAGACCTGGAGTCTATATAGTATCGGAAATCCAATAAGACTGATGGTCGATGCCCAAGTGGGTAGAATTTCCCGCGAGCAGGTCAAGCAATTGTCTGGTATCAGGGGTCTTGTTGTCGATCCTACCGGTCGCATTGTTGACCTTCCTATCAAAAGCAATTATCGTATTGGATTTTCGACATTTGAATATGTCTCGGCTACTCGTGGAGAACGCAAAGGTCTATCAGATACAGCCATCAGAACTGCAGATGCCGGATATTTGACCAGAAGACTGGTCGACGTCTCCCACGATGCATTGATTCGTTTGGAAGACTGCAAAACTACTGACGGAATAACTATATCCAGAACCGGATCTCGTGGTAAAGCTTTTGCTTTGAGAGTCTTTGGAAGAGTCGTGGCACAGGATGTCAAGATCGAGAACAAAGTTCTTATCAAAGCTGGTGAAATTATAGACGATACTAAGAAAGCCTTGTTGGAGAAAGAAAAAGTTTCGGAAGTAGTCGTCAGATCCACATTGATGTGCAAAGCCAAATATGGCTTGTGTGCTACTTGCTATGGCTGGAATTTAAGCACTATGACAATGGCTGTAGTAGGTGATCCAATGGGTGTAATCGCAGCCCAAAGTATTGGTGAGCCAGGTACTCAGATGACTCTCCACGGAAAACGCGGAGCGCTGACAGCTGGATCAATTGATGTAACCCAAGGTCTTCCCCGGGTGGAGGAACTGTTTGAAGCCAGAACTCCAAAGGTAGTCAGTCCACTGGCTGAAATATCTGGAAACGTCGAAGTTACCGAGACGGACGAAGGTTATAAGATCAGAGTTAGAAATACTACAGTTAAGCCTGTCGAAGAACGTGAATATATAATTCCCTTGACCTCCCAATTAAATGTCAGTGAAGGGGAATTGGTGGCAGCAGGTACTCAGTTGGCCGGAGGTTCATTGGATATCAAAGACGTCTTGGAAGTAAGAGGCTTAAGAGGTGCTCAAGAATATTTGATCGAAGAAATTCAATTGGTCTACGAATCCCAGGGAGTGGGTATTCATGACAAACATTTTGAGACCATTGTCCGCAAGATGAGTGACAAGGTCAGAGTCTTGACCCAAGGAGATACCACAATACTACCTGGAGATATTTTGGATAGAGCCGGATTTGAAGAAGAAAATGCCAGAGTCTTAGCCGCTGGAGGTGAGCCAGCCACAGCCCAGGTAGTAATTTTGGGTATTACCAGATCAGCTTTGAAGACGGCTTCATGGTTGTCTGCTGCATCGTTTATTGAAACTACCAGCCAATTAGCAGAAGCTGCAGTCGAAGGAAAGATCGATAGACTATTGGGACTAAAAGAAAATGTAATTATTGGTAGGCTTATTCCTACAAGCCCAGAGAGAGCGTTTTATGCCAACAATTAATCAATTAGTCAGACATGGTCGCAAACCAAAGCATTCCAAAGTCCGAGCCACAGCTTTGCGCCGTTCCTTCAACTCTAAGACCCGAGAATCGATTTCCAATATGAGTCCGTACAAAAGAGGTGTGGTCACAATAGTCAAAACCATGACTCCCAAAAAACCAAATTCGGCTCTGCGAAAAATTGCCAGAGTCAGGCTCTCAAACAAAACTGAAGTCACAGCTTATATTCCAGGAATAGGACACAATATTGCTGAGCATGGTATAGTTTTAGTTCGTGGAGGTCGCGTCAAAGATCTTCCTGGTGTAAAATATCACATTGTCCGGGGTAAATACGACGCCGGCGGTGTCCAAAACCGCAAGCAAGGTAGATCTAAATACGGATCCAAATCAACCAGTGGCCCAGCGACAGCTGCGGCTTCCTAAAAACTATGCGAGCAAAACAAAGTACAAAAATAGAATTACAACCAGATCCGGTCTACAAATCCCGGTTAGTTACCCGTCTTATAAACAGGGTTATGAGAGACGGCAAGAAATCAGCAGCTCAGACTCAGGTTTACAAAGCCTTTACTCTTTTGGCTGAAAAATCGGGCAAAGATGCTTTGGAAGTATTCACTGAAAGTCTGGAAAATATAAAACCCCAGATGGAAGTCAAAGCCAGGCGTATCGGTGGAGCAGCTTACCAAGTCCCAACACCAGTCAGAGGCGATAGACGAGAGGCACTAGGACTAAGATGGCTTATTACAGCTTCTCGGGCCAGACCAAGTCGGGAATATCACACTTTCGCTGAAAAATTGGTAGCAGAACTTATTGATGCCCAGACCAATCTTGGTGCAGCTGTCAAAAAGAAGTTAGATACTCATCGCATGGCCGAGGCAAATAAGGCCTTTGCCCATTTCCGGTGGTAAAAATATAAAATATGGCACATTATGTAGGACCAAAAAATAGATTATCCAGACGAGAGGGAGTAGATTTGTTTGGCAAGGGAAACAAATTGAGAAGGAGTACACAAGTACCTGGCCAACATGGTGCCAAGCGCGTCCGCAAAGTTTCCGATTATGGTAAGCAGCTTCGCGAAAAGCAGAAAGTACGCAGAATGTATGGTATAATGGAGAGACAATTCCGACGTTTATTAACAGAGGCTTCCAGACTCGAAGGGAACACTGGGGAAAATCTGTTGAGACTTCTGGAAATGCGTCTTGACAATGTAGTCTATAGACTTGGATTAGTTCCAACTAGAAATATGGCTCGCCAAGTAGTGGGTCATGGTCACGTCAAGATAAATAACAAAAAATTAAATATTCCATCCTATCAGGTCAAGATTGGAGATGAAGTTTCTCTATCCGAATCATTGGTTCGGGCTCGTGAGAATTTATCCGTCCCCACATGGCTTGACCGACAGGGTATAATAGGACGGGTTGTTTCCAAGCCAGGTAGGCTTGATACAGTTGAGTCAGTCTCAGAACAGTTAATTGTCGAATTTTATTCCAGATAAATTACATGAAACCACAATTTACTATTTCAGCCAACAACCAAGGAACCAACAGTTCACGATTTGTATTTGAGCCACTACCACAGGGTTTTGGACAGACACTCGGAACTTCACTTCGCCGTGTTTTATATTCATCAATTCCCGGAGCGGCTATCACCAGTATCAAGATAACTGGCGCCAGTCATCAGTTTAGTACTTTGCCAGGAGTCGTTGAGGATCTGGTACACGTAGTCCTAAACCTAAAGCAAGTCAAGGTTAAATATAGTGGTGATAAGCCAACTAAGCTCACTTTGTCAGCCAAAGGTGAAACTGCAGTAACAGCAGGAGATTTTGAATGTTCAAATGGTGCCTCTATTGCCAACCCTGATTTGGTTATTGCTCACCTTAGTGACAAAGGGGCAAAGCTCGAAATGGAAGCTAGTGTAGAAACAGGTTATGGATACTCTCCAGCAGAAGACCGCAAAAGTACTACAATTGGTTTAATTCCCGTCGATGCTACATTTTCGCCAGTTGTCCGGGTCAATGTCGAGGTCGTTGCTACCCGGGTTGGTCGGATTACAAACTTTGATAAATTGATTTTGGATATTACGACTGACGGGACACTAACTCCCCAGCAAGCACTAGACAATGCATCAACCACTATGGTTGAATATTTCAAAACAGTCCTAAATCCCCAAGCCGCACCAGTCTCTGCTCCAGCAACGACTCAAAAACAGCCCACAGTTGCAGGTGGTGCTCTTTCCATCGAAGAATTGGATTTACCAACCAGAATCGCCAATGCTCTTCAAAAAGCGGGATTTGAGACAGTCAATGATCTCTACGCTACCAATCGTGAAGAATTAGCTAAAGTAAAAAATGTCGGAAGCAAATCAGTAAAGTTGATTGAAGCCGCAATGGCACAACGCGGTCTTGTCCTGCCATAAACTCACATGATCCACAGTGTATTCGGTACAAAATTAAGCCGCGATACTAATCAGCGTCAAGCACTTCTCAAGGGATTGGTTGGAGCAATGATTAGATCACTGGCTATTGAAACTACAGAAGCCAAAGCTAAGGCAGTCCGTGGCTTGATCGAGGATCTTATCACCAAAGCCAAGAGGGCGACTCTTTCCGATGTCCG
>CAYIGO010000005.1:8938-16256 GCA_964362965.1 uncultured Gammaproteobacteria bacterium
ATGAAAAAGACATTTTCTCCCAAAACTGCAGAGATTGTACGTAAGTGGCATTTGTTGGATGCGACTGATCAGATTTTGGGCAGATTTTCGACTACAGTCGCTAAGCTTCTGATGGGCAAAGATAAGGTGGTCTTTTCCCGGCACTTGGACAATGGAGATCAGGTGGTAATTCTCAATGTCGAGAAGATCAAAGTTACCGGTAAAAAAGAATTGGAAAAGCTGTATCATAGACACTCGGGCTTCGGTGGAGGATACAAAAAGCTCAATGTTTCTCAAGTCCGGGAAGCCCATCCAAACAGACTTTTGGAACATGCCATTTCTGGGATGTTGCCAAAAAACAAATTACGGCCTAGGATGTTGACTCGATTGCATTTAATTACCGGCTCTGTAAATCCATATGAACAATACTTCAAATCCTAAAATTATCAAAAAAACTGTTGGACGCCGCAAGCGCGCAGTAGCCTCAGTCTATCTCACAGCGGGGGATGGTAAGATTACTGTCAATGCCAAGCCAGTCGAGAATTATTTTCCAGGAGAATTTGCCAAGAGAATTTATTCGCTTCCCTTTATTGTTACTGACTTATTTAAATATGACGCTTCGGTCAAAGTTCATGGCGGAGGCAAAGAAGGCCAGCTTGATGCATTAGTCTTGGGCATTGCCAGATCCCTATCTGAAATTAAGGACTCTTACAAATCACTCCTTCGCAAAGCAGGACTAATGACTCGCGACTCCCGCGAGCGCCAGAGGCGCATGATCGGCACCGGTGGCAAATCCCGTCGCCAAAAATCATCTCCAAAACGATAAACATGACAGAAAGTGCCCTTATTGCACACATGGAATCATTAATCAAAGAAGAAGTTGGAGTGGCTTCTGGTTTGTTATTGTCTTCACCTCCCGGGTCATTGATATGTTTTAATCCTGGTGTATTATTCTCATTTTGCAATCCACCAGAAGGATATTTAATCGCATTGGATCTTAATCCAATCAGGATTAACGCCTCAAGAACTATGGTTCTCGAAGACAATGCCAGTTTTCCAAAATTAATTGGAGTGAAATATAAACCAGATTTATCTCAAAAAGTACTTGTTGCTAGTATTGATTCAAAAGCATTTTTGTTCCTAACTGCCCACAGGATGTATATGGATAAAACGAGAAGCCATTTATACGCATTTCTTAACCCTCGTTATTTCGATTAAGTATTCCCTAATCGTAAAGTTTCTAAATTAAATATTTTATTAACACATTTATTCTACGATCGTAGATTTCTTGTGTTAATTGTGGATAACTTTGAAAGGCGACGCCTTTTTAGGTCAAACTCTACACTTTGAAATGCTGGGTTTATGACCATATCTAACCAACCTTATCTAAAATTGTTGAAATACGCCGTCATCTCCATCACATTCTGGATGCCCTGAATTAAATTCTCTCAACTTATGTCTGCCTCCCAGTTGAGAAGTGATTGCTTCTCCTAATTGGTCAAACACTCCTCCTCCCTGACAATATTTTATTAAGAGACAAGGGTGTTTCTTTATAAATTCGGCCACACTCATTCCCTCACCCCCTCTTTGCCAAGTGATACTACTATCTTCTTTAACTATTATCCTTAATTTTAATTTTTCAGGCATATATTTTATACTTGCTCAAGGATAACCTTAATGAATTGTATTGTGTCTTCCATTTCTTCAGTCGTTATCAATTCTTCGTGTGAGTGAGGGTTTTTACCGCCTCTGTTTATCGAGAAGGTTGGAACACCAGATTTTGCTAGAGCGTTGGCATCCGAACAAGCAAACATTTTTTCTTCCTTAAATTTTAATCCGCATTTTAAAGCAGCTTTGGATATTATCTCTTTCCATTTGTTAATTTTTGCTTTTTCCCAAACCGGGACTCCCACACCCTCAAGAACTTTGAAATTTATTTCTACTCCCAATTTACTTGCAATAACGCATGACTTTTTAATATTTACCAGCGCTTTTTGTATGCCTGAATTTGTAAAAGATCTCACCTCACCTTTAATTATAGCTTTATTTGGAACCACATTTGTGGCTCCGTCACACAAAAGTTTTCCGATGTTGAGTGTATCTCCTTTGGTTTCCTTACCGATTTTAAGCATATTAACAATGTTTATCGCTGCTATTAATGCATTTTTACCCTTTTCCGGTTCAGTAGCAGCATGAGCGGCTTTTCCCAAGACCTCAATTTCAAACACTTCCTGTCCCAAAGCCTCCACATCTATCGTACCTGGTGGCTTACCGCCATCCACATTTAACACTAAATCTATTTTCATTTCTTTCAGAGGCAAATCCAAAGCTGTCATTCTGCCCGCCTCCTCATTGGCAGTAAAGACCAAGTAAATATCCGGGTGTTTTTCAATTGTTATAATTTCCTCGGCTACTTTTAGCAAAATTGCCACTCCGGCCTTATTATCTGCCCCCAATATAGTTTTACCGTCGCTTTTGATAATGTCATCAGTAACTACAGGGTTTACTATTTCACCGACTTTTTGCACCGTATCTAAATGAGCCACCAGCATTATTTTCAGATTGCTCCCAGGAACTCTTGCTACCAAGTTACCTTTAACAATTTCGGACTGAATATTATTTTGGGCCAAAAAGTCCTGCACAAATTCCCGCACTACACCTTCCTGTCCGCTTGGGGAAGGAATTTTTACCAATTCTAGAAATAATGTTTTTATATTCATAATAGGTTATTTAGTTTATTCTTAAATTTGGTTTGTTTTTTATCCCACAGTTCTTTTTGAATCGTTATTTGTTTTGATAGTTTTAGTAACCCCAGATTGCCAGTTGCTCCCACATGGGTTTTGGCTTTGATATTTTTCACTGGATCATAATGAGGCAAAGTCTCTAAGTTTTCGCCAACAATCTTATATGCTTCCCTAAAGGGTAAATTTTTCTTTAGGACTAATTCAAATGCATAGTCGGTCGCAAAAATTTCGGGTGTTAATGCCGCTAGCATTTTTTCTTTATTTATCTCCAAACCCTGGATAACCACATCACATGTTTCTAAAACTGATTTAACTAAATTAGTAGATAAAATTAACAATCCCTTAGTCTTTTTAGTATCAGTATTGTATCCAGATGGCAAACCACTAATGACACCCAAACACTGGTTTAAATAACTATATAATGAATGTGCCTCAGCTCTGACTAATTCCACGACATCGGCATTTTTCTTTTGCGGCATAATGCTAGATCCTGTAACGGCGTTGCTTCCTACTTTAATAAACCCAAATTCAGCAGTATTAAACAACAAAATATCCATTGCCAGCTTGGATAAAGTTTCAGCTATTTGGCAATATGCAAAAATGACACTCGCTTCAAACTTCCCCCGGCTGTTTTGACAATAAAGCACATTATTCTGAACTTTAGAAAATCCCAATAAATCTGACGTTAGCTGTCTATCTATTGGTAGCGAAACTCCGTACGAAGCAGCAGAACCTAAAGGTGACTGGTCATTTAGTTCATAAGCATTCCCCAACGATTTCAAATCATCCAAAAGAGATTCGACAAATGAACTTGACCACAGTCCCACAGAAGAAGGCATTGCCTTTTGCATATGTGTATACCCAGGCATAGGTACAAATTCATATTTTTGAGAAAAAACTGTTAAAGTCTGACATAGCCCTAAAACCAAATCAATCACCTTACACAACTCTTGCTTTGTGTAAATTCTGGTAGCTGTCAAGACTTGGTCGTTTCTAGATCTGGCGGTATGCAATTTTTTGCCAGCTAACCCGTAATTTTTTGTCAGGAAGTTTTCAATTTTGGTGTGTATGTCCTCATCGTCCAACTCTAAATTAAATTCTCCCTTTTGCTTCAAATCAATTATTTTTAATAATCCCTCATTTAATTTTTTAAGTTCACTCACAGTTAACACGCCGATTTTATTAAGCATTTTGGCATGAGCCAGACTGCCCATCACATCGGCTTCTAAAAGTGCATTATCTGGATGATTTACAACCGAACCAATCTTAAAATTTTCCAGATTTTCATCCAGTTTGGCCCAGCCTTTCTTCTCCCAAAGCTTATTTGTCATATTCACCTCCGGTTGTATGTACTTGGTGATAAATTGTTCCCTGTAAACCCAGGATTTTTGCAAAACCCTTTGCTTCCTCACCTGACCATGAAGTTTGTTCGCCATAAGCTCCAGCTGAATCAACCTTTAATGTATAAGGGCTCTTGCACCCAATAGTAATAATATTACCCTTGTACAGCTTCAGCTTAACTTCCCCAGTTACGTATTTTTGACTACTGTCTATCAGTGCCTCTATATCTTTAACTACAGGGTCAAAAAGCATCCCTTTGTGGATGTACTCTCTGTAAAACCCAGCTACTATATCTTTAATCATTATTTGTTCCCAGGTAAGAGTCAAGCCCTCAAGATGTTTATGGGCAGCAATTAAAATATGTGCCGCTGGAACTTCAATTCCTATTCTGGCTTTAAGCCCTACCGATGAAGTAGTTAACACTACATCTCGACCGATTCCATGTTTGTTCCCAATTTCTGTAACTTGCTGTATGAGATCAACGGGTTTCATCGTCTCACTATTTATACTGACCGGCACTCCTTTTTCAAAACTTACTACTAAATATTCAGACTTATCAGGAGCCGTGTCGGGACTGTTACTTTTGGGAAAAACTCCGCTGGGAATTTCTGCCCATGGGTCTTGAGTTTCCGCCCCACCCACAGAATTCCCCCACATACCTAAATTTATAGAATATTTCGTGGTTTTCTCAGGCACCGAAACCCCCTTACTTTTAAGGTATTCAGTTTCCTGATTTCTGGTCAAATTCAAATCCCGCACAGGAGCCAATATGTTGACCTGTGGTAAAAGCGCCATAAAAGCCAGATCGAACCTCAGTTGGTCATTGCCCGCACCCGTTGAACCATGAATGACGGCATCTGCACCTTCACTCTTTACAACTTCTGCAATTTTTTTTGCCGTCGCTAGTCTCTCAATGGCCACACTTTGGGGATAGTTCCCACCTCTTAAGATGTTTCCTTTGATAATATATTGCACCGCTTGAAAGACCTCATTCTTGCCGTCTATAAAATAGTGTTTATTTGCCCCCAGAGCTTTGGATTTTTTTTCAATCGCCTTAATTTCATCTGAACTAAATCCTCCGGTGTCCACTGTGACAGTTACTAGTTCGCCACAAATACCACCTCCCTTAAGCAAAGAGATGCAAAAAGATGTGTCCAGCCCACCCGAAAAGGCCAAAACTCCTTTTTTAAAAAAACCATACTTTTTCTTGGCTTCTGTCAATATATTTTCAGGCAGATCAAATTTTATAGTCGACTCTTTCATATTATTTTTCCTTTCTGTAAACCAGCATTTTGTGACAACAAGAATCTCCTTTGGAAAGAGCCTCACTCTGCAGAGGACAGGAACTACAATCCAAAAGCAAATCCGGCAAGACATCACCTTCTTGAGCATCTGTAAATCCAAACTTATTCCAGATATCTTGACTGTGAATTGAGGCCACAGCCACAATCGTATGCTCAGGATAATTACTGGTAATAATTGAGAGGATTTCTTTTCTCATTTTGGTTCCCAGACCCCCGCTCCTATAATCCTTGTGAACTACCCCTCCTCTGGGTTCAATACACAACCTATCGGGCCAGACATGGAAAGTTTGGTGCCCCACCACTTTCATGCCGTCAATAGCTAGAATGGTTTCACCAGCTTCCATCTTAACGAATATTTCGTTATGTGTTTTTTTCAATACCATTCCTTCACCGTGTTTATCAAGCAGGTCTAGCACCCCATCGATAAAGGGCTTACCGTTCGCACCATAAACGAAACTTACATTTTTGGTAAGCTCTATTTCTTTATTTTTATTGTATTTTTCCATAAAAATCGCCCCTCTCAATCCCAAAATTAATTAGGATCAAAAGGGGCCCTTCGGTTGCACTCAGGACGGTACCACCCTCAACTAGAAATCTCGACTAAAAAACAGTCGTTTTACCTTGACGAACTGCTGGAGATTTCTCTCGTTACTGCTATCATGGGCTTACCCATCCAGTATTTAGCTGGAAGCTCTTCCGTTGCGAGCGGAATAAAACGCTTTTTAAATTGTAGACCCATAGTATCACTCGGATTTATTTCTGTCAACAACCAAAAATATTTTTATAAATATTTCTTGAAATCTTCAGATGACATTTTCAGATCCGATATAATTGCTCTCATTAGTCCAGGTCCAATGGTTTTATGTGAATGAACCGGAACGACGGTGGTTCTACCATCAGAATGTCTATAAAAGAAATGACTACCTTTGCTGCGTGTATTTATGAAACCCAATTTTTCGAGTGCTCGTGTTACTTCACGTGGCTTTAGAATTGGAGGCTTACTCATGCAAAAGAACCGATATTAATAGGCAGATCAACCACACCCAAAAATCGGGAACTGTTGATTATTGGCCAGGCAATTTTATTTTTGTTGGTTTCTTCGAGGCATAATTCAACTGCTTCTTTGATATTCTCGAGAGCTTCTTCATAAGTTTTTCCTTGGGTATGGCAACCAGGAATAGCAGGTACAGAGGCCACAAAAAAACCCTCTTCGTCTTGCTCAATAATAGCTTTGAAATTTAGTACTTTTGGTATAATTAGATTATACACTAGTGGGCAAATTCCCTTAGGTAAAAAAGTTCACCAAAGGGACAAACATATATTCTACGACCGTGAATTTATGGTCTTAATTGTGGATAACTATGAAAGGCGACGCCTTTTGAGGTAAATGAAATCCCACCTTTCAGGTGAGATTTACTATAAGTCGGGGCGGGCAGAATTGAACTGCCTCCACACGCACCCCATGCGCGCATTCTACCGTCAAACTCCGCCCCGAGATGACTACTTGCGTATTTTAACATTATTAATTATAGTGGTCTTATGGTAAATTCCTCAGTCAATGATATTTTACTCAAATTTCAGTTGATGAAAGATGAAATTCAACTGATGAAACTGGATATTAAGGACTTGCAAGATAGTGTGGTTAAGTTGGATGCAAAAATGGGTAAGTTTTATGATTTGATAGATAGTGTAATGGGGGATTTCAAAAAATTTGGTGAGGAACAGGATCTGTTGTCATATCGAGTTAGTGATCACACTGATAAATTGGAAAGATTGGAAGAAAAAGTATTCGGAGTTGTGAGCACATGATGGAGTCCCTGCGTGATTTGAATTATGGATCTGTGGTTATCAAGAATTCATTGAGCCATGCCATTTGGAATTGGTTTAAATATGTATTGGGGATTGGGATTGGTGGTTTGGTCATTGGGGTTTCGGCTCTGGTTTACTTTA
>CAYIGO010000006.1:0-16141 GCA_964362965.1 uncultured Gammaproteobacteria bacterium
CGCATAATCAAATTTGTATCACCGCGAACATTTAAGTAAGATTCTTGTTGACCGGCAAAAGATGCCCCAGGTAAATCTTCAGCCGTGGCGGAGGAGCGCACGGCTACATAAACATCATGTCCCAATTTGGCATAATTTTTCATTATTTCCATACTCATGTCGTGTGGCATTTCGCTTCCCAAAATCAATTTTTGAACTTTTTGCGAGGCAGTATGCAATTGCTTTGGGTCAGAAACGTCACAGCCCGATAAAATTGCATGAATTTTGGGACGCAGACCATTGATATCCAAAAAAGCAAAATAAGCAGAGGACAAGACTACAAATCCAGGGGGAACCGGAATTTTGGCTTGTGTCAATTCACCCAAGTTTGCACCCTTGCCTCCAGCGATATTAATGTCTTCTTTGGACAAATCTATAAACCATCTAGTGTATCTGGGCAGGGACATAAATCAATTATGTGTTTTTATTAGCCAAAATTCAAGGGCTGCTTTCAAATCGTAGGGTAAGACTGAGGTTTTGTTTTTGTAATCTATATCCAAAAATTCTTTTAGGGTCTTCTTGTCTTGCCTTTTGTGAGCTCCGGTAATTAGACCTGCAAATATTTGCTCGACGGCTGCGACTTGTAATGCCAGATGAAAATTTTTAAGTGTCGGTTTATTCCAGAAAGCAAAAAGATACTTGGGCATTTCAAAATTTTTATTTTCAGCCTTTGTAGTAATCGCTTTGTGTTCCCAAATTACCAGATTGGTAGGGTTTGCACTCTCCAAAAATTCTATAATCGCTTTTTTATCATTACTTGGTCTTCTGGTAAATAAATTTTCCACATATATGGTTTGTGATTCACCAAAAAGCGAAGAAGCGCTTAACTTTGATTGAAGATCATTCAGAACTAATTGGTCTCCATCTAAAATATCACCAGGTTTTTGTGTCCTCAATTCGAGAAAGTATTCTCGTGAACCTATTTGATTTTCACCGTGAATGATTAGCATATGACTTTCTTTTTAACATTTTATAAAGTTCGTCCACATGATCATGATAATGCCTAAAAGTTCTATTCTTGTGTGTCCTATGAGGAACTAGGGCTCCAGAGAAATTTTTGGGGATATGCATTAGCTCATGAATCAAGATCTTTTCCTGCTCGTCGGGTGGTTGCCGGTCAAATTTTTCGGCAATGACTTCTATACAATAATGAGCTTCAATATTTAGACCCATTTGCCAAATGCGAGGTAGACTCCAAATCCTGGCATATGCCCGTCCAGTCGAACCGGTACTGCGAAAACAAAAAATATTTTTATAGTTTATATGTAAAAGAGAAAGTTCTTTGGCCAGGAAATCTATGCGTTTTTTTATATCAGGTGCTGGTGACAATATCATGGGCTTATGTTCTCACAAGCTCGTCTCCAATAGCAACTGGAAAATCGGCATTGATGACTACCGTGTTCCCCTTCTTGGCTCGGTCTAATTTCAGATAACCATCTTTTATTTGGCATACGATTAATTCTTGATTATTAACAACGATCGTGTCCTTGAGGTGAAGATCGGCCGTCAAATCCACGGCCATCATCGAAAGCTTGGCATAGTAAGCATTGACTGTCCCAATTTTGTAACTTACCACACTTCTATTTTATCACCAACTGCAATATGGTTCTGTTGCACAAAATCTGACGGCACTTCCAATACGCGATCAACTGGCATGGGCGGGTAAATCGTGGCGGGATTGGAAACGTGTTCTGAGAGGTAGACTACGCGGCCATTCTGGATCCAGATGAAATCTAGGTCAAATTTCATGTCCTTCATCCAGAAAGCATGTCTGTCAGCTTTTTCAAAGATAAAATACATTCCAGTATTGGTGGGTAGCCCATCACGACCAGACAATCCCTGCTCTCTTTCAAAATCATTTTGGGATATCTCAATTTCTATTACTTTCTTTCCAACTTTCAATTTTGACAAACCTTTTGGTTTTTCAAATTTAAAAAATCTCACCAATTTTTGCCAGAAAGTTTCTGATGTAAATATTAACTTCTGTGGTTGGGAAACTATTTGAATATTGGAAAGTAATGGACTTCCTGAAATCTTTGATAGTTTAAATATATCCTTATAGCCTGGCTTTGGCTGACCACCAGAATCCAATAAGGAAAACTTGGCAAATTCGCCACTCCCTGCCATCAAGACAAAGGGGGTAATAGCTACAATATTTGATTTGTCCCATACTTTAAAAGCTTCAGGCCAAAAACCACTCTCCCAAAGTGTGCCAGTCTCAGTAATAAAGATTGGCTTGTTTGTCTTCAAATAATCCAATTCGTATTTGAAACTAAGAATACTAAATCGACTCTGACTCCAGGGGCTTGCCATAAATCCGGGATTTGGGTAGGCGTGTGTCGAAATTCCATCAACAGATTCTAGCCAGCCTGGTTGAAAACTATTCATCCGACGCAAAAACTCAAAAGCATCCATAGATGTTTTAGAATTGGGTACTGACATATCAAGTCCGGCAGTCAACAAAAAATAATCTTGGGACCGATCTTTGAAAATCCTATTTGCGTCGATAATAATATTTACATACTCCAGAGGTGATACACTTCCGCCCCATTCATAGGAATGATTTGGTTCGTTAAATAAAATAATATAGCGGTTTTTGACAGGCCAAGGCATATCTGATAGAAAATTGGCGAAATCAACCAAATCATATACAGTTGGTTTTACCCAAGTTGATCCTTCAGGATAGGTAGCAAGACGTATAATAGGTATAACTTTTTCAGTCCTTGCACTTAAAAAAAACTTGACCCACTTTCCCCGATCGCGGTCATTGCTTCGCATGGGTATGGTCACATAGCCCCATTGGCCACCGTTACTATTTACAAGTTTTGAGGCTTCATGAATTTCTAGAGTATCCAGAATATGGACTCCTATACGGTTGTTGGGTACAGCCAAGGGATCAAAGGCTGAAACAGACGTAGTAAAAAATATAAAAAGTATTAATAGCTTTTTTAAATCCAAAAATCTCTTTTCAAATACAAAATAGGATATGGTTGCTAAAACTAAGGTAATGACTAAGGCAATAAATATATTTCCGCCAGAAAACTCGATACCTATTTTGTGCCAGACGTAAAGTCCAAAACCCAGACTAGCAAACTTACTTACTACTTCTAATTTCCAATTTCTAATATCTAATATCAATCTCATAATGGATGCACACCAGATAGCAATAAACAAATAACCCAATATCACAATAAGTATTGAATTACTTTCCCTAATGTTAACAAAGTTAAATACTACCAAACCAAAAATAAATATAATTAAACTCCAATACTTTGGAATTTTAGCTTTGTATATAGCGATCAATCCTCCAAATAAGAACGGTTCAAGTCTTGTAAAAGTATTCATGTATATAGAAAAATAATTATTTGGATCAAAGAAATAAAACTTTAATAAAGTACTAAAGAGAATTCCAAAAACCAACACATTAGTTATATTTTTGAATAATTTGACAAATAGAGGATAGACTAAATAAAATTGTTCTTGCATGGAAATTGCCCATAGGTGACCAACCAAACCAAAACTACTCCAGCTATAGAGCATCACCCGCCAGTTCCCAGCAAATAACATATATGGCCATGTCTGATCATAATGTCCAATTATTCCCAAATACAAAAAGTATAATGGCCATATTCTTAAGACTCTTTTTATATAAAAACCTTTCAACGATACATTTCTTTTTATAAAATTACTCGTGATCAAAAAACCAGATAAAGTAAACAGAAGATCCATGCCAATCCAACCGTTTTGCTTAATAAAAAGTACTGGCACCTGCCAATGGTGCAAAAACACCCACAAAAACCCCAGTATTCTTATTATGTCCAAACTGGCAATATACATACCCAAATTTTATCATTTAATCATTTAGTCATTTCCTCCAATTCCTCCACGTTCAAAAGGCCACGCCTTTTTGATATAGTTCAGATATTGAGGTGGGGCGACTGCATCTTGGTTCGAACACTTTTTAACCTGGACTGAACCATTGATACTCGCTTTTCCTGATTATAAACCAGCTCTGGCATCTAGTTAAACGTTTAACTCTTTTGCAAGCTCATCTCTTAGATATATAGAAAGTACTCTGAGTAAGGTATCAACATTTACGCCGTTTAGAAAAGCAATTTCCTTCAAATCGGCAAATTTTTCGTTGTCACGACATATTTCCATTAGTTTAAAACTTGCCTCATCTAAGTCTGATAAAGTTTTTATATTATATTTTGCCACTTCCTTTATGAACCAATCTTTGTTGTCATGATAAATTTTAATGAAGCCACTTAATCTCAACAATCTGATCCCAGGTTCAAGTAATTTTAAAGGGCTCCCAGGACCAAAGAGACCCGCATTTAATCCAGCATTTGTAACTAGATGAGTTTTTATAATATCTACATGACTTAATAGTTTTTTACCATCCTTCTTTAAATCATCTATGTCTTTAAGCGCCATATTTATTTTTTCAGTAAAAGTGCCAAAATTATATGTTTTATTAAATAAAAAATAAAAAAATCCAACGGTCGCTATTGGAGAAAAAGCATATTGGAAGAAAGGGATAATAATATATTGAAACAGTGGAGTACTTAATAAAGTTTCCCAACTGATAGATGAAGCATTTTGTATTTGGGCAGAAACAGTTGAAATCATATTTAATTACTGTCCTAAATTAACGATAATGGAGTTTATCACATAAGTCAATGGAAACAATAATAATCATTGGCATTGGGCGTCACAGGCAACGCCATCACCGTCAGCATCTCTTCTGGAACAGCCACAAGTATTTAATTGATATTGAGCTTCGTCACAGGACATATTTGCACAGGTCTTGGAGCAGTTGCAAACCCATGATCCACCTGTATTTTGGACTGATGGTGAAATTGGTTGTGCGGTAGGTTTTGCAGTGACCATTGGGATTGGTTTTGGTGTAGGCGTAGGGGTACTAGCACATACGGAACCCCACAGACCCTTCTGGTTGTCTCTAGCTTCCTGCTGGGCGGTTACAAATCTGTCCTGATATTTAATATCAGGCGGATACGAAGAAGATTGGGCATAGCCTTCCTGAACTAATAGCTCATTGATCAATACATCCCCTTTCCAGACATACCTAAGCAACCGTTTATATTTATCGGTCTCGGATACATCTTTCTCTAATCTAACTTTTTGACCTTCTATTAATTCTGTAGTTTTGGCTGAAGCTTCATTGCCATAACACTGGATTGGTTTACTGGGGTGAACTGTTTCGGGAGTATCCATTCCAATCATGCGTACAACTTTGCCACCCTCGATTGTAAATGTGTCGCCATCGATGACATTGGTCACTGTAATGTCAGCATATAAAGGATCAAATGGTGTGGATGAAGGAGTGGGCGTAGGTGATGGGGTTAAAGTTGGTGTTGTTGTGGGTGTCGCAACAGCCTGAGTAGTAACGCTTTTTACTTGTGGTGAAGGAACTCTACTAGCAACACCAACCAAAGAATATAACAGTACGGAACTATATACAAATCCAGCAATTACTTTACGAACCGGGTTTCCTTGACTTCTAAATCCAGGAAAGGTGCGAATCAATGAAATTATCTTTTGCATTTAAGACAGATTATACATCTGAAAGTGCTTACAAAAATTTCTGACAATAATGTATAATAAAATTGTATTTATATGAAGAAGTTATTTTTAGTATTAGCATTATTGGTTGGTTTTCTTTCCTTCTCTCCCACGGCCGAAGCTAGAACTACTCGTGTAAAAGGATATTTCAAACCTTCTACTGGCCGTTATGTAGCGCCACATTATAAAACGACACCTAATCGTACTAAATTTGATAATTTCTCTACAAAAGGAAACTATAATCCCTACACTGGACAAAAAGGATCAGTAAATCCTTTTAGATATTAAATCTCTGTTACGTCTTTATTATAATTACTATTCTTTGGCTATTTTCAATTTACGTCTTTATTTATTAGTTACAAACAACCAGTACTCAACTTAAAGTCACGTATCTGCCCATCGTAGAATGGTGCAACTTTGTCAATTTGGGCTTGAATATATCCCTCACAACCTGTGTAATCAGGTGGCGAGTAACCCCTTTTCGTACACTCATTTTGCCCGATTCCTATGGCTTCGTTAACCGCTTTCTGTTTATCGGCTTCTATTCTGGTTACTGAGTCGATACAAGATTGAATCCACGCTGAGTTATCTAGGATAATAACTGGGGCGGGCGTCGGGGTTATTAGTATTGCTGAGGGCGACTCAACCTTAAAACCACTCGTATTGCCATTATTTGCAAGACAATAATTGTAGAACCTCGTATTTGTTAATTCATAATATGGATTTGAGTTGTAAATAGATGAGCCAACCATGTTTCTAGCGGTAGCTCTTAATTCATCAGTGTATCCCTTGCACAACGCCTCTAGACTAACTTGTGGGGCTTGATAAACAGGAGTTGGACTTGGGAGTGGTGTTGGTGTGGGAGTAGGTGTTGGTTTTGAAATAAGAATTATTTTCTTTGCTTCTGGAGTTGGTGTGGGGAGCGCATTGATTCCCTTTACTTCCTGTATTAATACAGGTGTAGGTGTTGGTTTAACCAGTGGCTTGGTGAATGGAAATATTACAAGAAAAGTAGCTGATATCGCGGTAGCGACCGACGATAGATAGTGTTGGATGTTAGAAAAGAAATTACTCATAAGATTTTATTTCGATTTATCGTCCACTATCACAGTATACAACAATCGATATTTAAGAGTTATTTCTTCAGATTAAAGTTTAATACTGTATACTTCGATACATATTATGCCTCAAGATTTAACTACACTAGTCTCAAGTGGTTCTATAAATACTGGAACAAGTTCGAGTGCGTCTTGGAATCAATTGACACAAATAGAACGCAGAATTGTTATTGCTGTAGTATATGAGGGAAGTCCTGAGGAAGCTAGAAAGCAAATGAGAATGTCTCATTCGACTTTTTATAGACATTGGAGTAGGTTAAAAGATTATTACAACACGCTCATACAAGAGTTTCCCAAGAGAGCAGTAGAGATACTTATATCTCAGAGTATGAGGGCAGCTCAGGAACTAGGGAAAGAACTCGATAGCGACAACGAAAGGATTAGAAATACTGCTGCAAATCAGATACTGGATAGGACATTAAGTAGAGAGCCAGCCGAAACAAGTTTGAAAAGAAAAATAACTCTAGAAGAGTGGATTGATCTACCAAGTACAAACACCCACCCACTCTAGGGGGATATTTACCATAGTCTACGGAAAATATAGATAGGGTGAGGTAAGATCCTATTTTAGGAAGTATTCTAAACACTCTTTTACATTTAAATAGTGTACCTTTGAATCTCCGTACCCATCTTTACATCTCACTTGTCCAAAGTACCCCATTTCTGAAACACAACTCACTCCACCGTGGTCTGAACACGCATTGTCACGGTTGCCATTTGGTATCGAGTCTTTATATTCTTCATACCATTTTGCTGGAACTAAATATTTGTCTGCGCTTTTTTGGAATGAATCTATAGTTCTTTGGTACATGGCTTTGCACGAGTTATATGCGTTTATTCCAGCATAGGGATCGGGTGTTGGAATTATCGGCTGAACCCTGCCAAAACTTATTGGTATTGGAGTGGGTGAGTTTGGGTCAACTTTATATAAGTTGTCGTAAAACTCCATATCTTTTTTACATTTTGGTTCCATTTCATTCTGATACTCTTTCACTTTTTCTAGATCGGGTGCAGCTTTTTTCTTCAGCTCCTGGATATAATCGCTAGTGGCATTTATATTCATCGCTTTCGCTCGTTCTACCAAGTCTTTATTTTGATTATTTTTACAAGTGCTCGGGCTTTCGTAAAAACTCCATTTTCCATTGATTTCACAACTGGTACCATTATTACAAGTGGTTGATCGCATTTTGCCAAAATTGTTCCCACTTTTGTCAACGCAATCTATTATTGGATCAGGGTCTGGGGTTGGCGTGGGTGTAGGTGTAGGCGTTGGAAATGGTTCGACCGTTGGCATGGGTGATGGCGAGGCTAGCTGATCGACTTTGTTGCCACTTAGAGGGTTTGTGGACAAAAAACCAATAAAAAGCATAGAGCCAATAATTTTAGCTATTTTCAAGAGGCTGAGTCCTAACATGAATTGATTATACACTTGTATAGATATATGACTGAATATTGGCAATACCTGATATTGGGTGCAGATCTTGATAAAATAATGATAGATGAAAATTGATATTAAAAATAAAAAGACAAAAATCTGCATCACGGATTTAAAAAAATACAGAGAAGTAGCAGCGTTTCTAGATAAGCCCGCTTTCATTGAAGATGTCTCAAAAATTAGGGTTTTTTTGAACATCGCCACTCCCGTCCTTTATGAAAATGTCCCGCTTTGGGAAATGAATCAGCCAAAGACGGGATTTAATGCAAAGGATGCAATCCTTGCAAAAGAAAAAGTGGACAGTCTGTTGGAGATTGATAGAAAACAAGCGGTAGTAATAAATAATTTGATTGAAGGAAAAAGATATATATTAGAATTTATTCATGCACTCGAATATAAGTACAATAAGATAGGATTTAGTGAAATAATAAAATATGCAATTATTGCCGGAGTCATAACCGATCATGAACTAGAACTTGAAACCATTGCAAAAGAGATGGCCAGATTATCTGGTAGGGTTGTTTCAAATAAGGTACCCGATACTGCCGATGAAATTAAAAGAGATAGAGACTGGTATTGGCGTAATCTTGCTGGCGAGTCATACGCCAAAATTAGTAAGAATGATGACCTTCCAGATAGGTCGACCACAGTGAAGCAAGCGATGATAGCTTACAAAAAACTTATTAGATAGGTATATCTTCCGAGCGCCCAACCCATACTTTCGAAGATCGTTAAGGCGTATTAACCTTTGCGATATGGATTGGCTAGATGAAGATTTAAAGAGTAAAATATCAAAATTTATTATAGGTAGGTATGGCCGAGAACCCCGAGATGGGGAGATAGAGGATTTGGCGGTTAATCTCACTGGTCTAACGGAAACATTACTCAAATTCGAGTGGAGGGTGGCATATGGAAGATAGGCCAAAGAACTTCTTGCTCATACTGTACGAAATTGGCTCAAATCACAAGAAAGAGCTACTAAGAGTCCAAACCAGTAAATACAGGCGATTTTTGATGAATCTTAAGCAGTTGCAAGACTATAAATCGATGCCAGAGGCATATATCCGAGTGGGATATACACAAGGTGGTAAAAATGAGGGATTTTATGACAACTTTAACGATTTAATGTTTGCCTTTGAGGCATTTGTAGAGAAATAACTATGGAAGTGAAAGATTTATATTTAGCGGGTTACTTTTATGCAAGTGGATTGCCATACAAAGGCACGCGACGAGAAGGAAAGACTTGTTGGTTTAACTTTGACGATTGGAACAGGTGTCAACAATTACAACAGGAATATATAGCAGGAATAGGAACAGTAAATGCCAAAGGATATTCAGATGCACTTAGAACATTGAAAGGAGTTATTTTCGACTCGGACTGATTATTTTTTTGGAAATGAATATGAAAAATAAACTTTTGAATAAATTATACGGTTTTGATTTTGCTCCAAAAGATCGGTTCAATTTACTTACTTTTGGAGTCCTAAGAGTACAGGAGTTTGTTTTGTATGAGTTTTACATTGCAATTTCTGACTGGGACCGAAGACATTCGACTTATGGTTGCGTTAATGCAACAAATCAGGAAGTGGCTAAGATATTAGGTTGGGATACAAGTACAGTTACAAGAAACAAAAATAAGTTGATAAAGGAGGGTTGGTTATCTGTAGTATCTGGTAGAACTTTAGAAGTAAGGGATTATAAAAAATGGACCAACGATTATTGGAAAAATATAAATTCGTCTAATGTAAAAAAGCACAAAGCGTATGCAGATTTGCACAATGAAAGTGAATATTTGCACAAAAGTAGATTCAAGCAGGTATCTTATAAGGAGAAAGTAAGTAGAGATATAAGTTTATCAAGTGTAATCAATACTGAAGATGAGTTTGAGAAAGCTGCAAAAGTTATTTTTAGTTAAGAAACATGATCAGTAGTGAAAAAGCTAGGGAGATACTGGGTAAGCAAGCGAAAATCATGACTGATATTCAGATATCGGATTTACTTGCCCTATACAATCATCTGGCCAATCAATATCTAGATGAGATTGAGAAAAAGATATTTGGGGGCAAAACTATTCAAGAATTGACTTGTTAACCAAAATTATGGATACTAATACTAAGATGATAACCAAAGGGTGCTACTTGTACCTCAGAGTGAGTTCAGAAGATCAAATAACCAACTATTCGCTCGACACCCAACTAGATTTGACAAAAAGAGAAGCTATTCAAAGAGGGTATTCTGTCGAACATATTTATCGCGAAGAAGGCAAAAGTGCCACAACTATAAATGGCAGACCAGAACTACTTAAAATGTTGGAGGATTGTCGAAAGAATAAAAACAAAATCCAAGCTGTAATAGTATATCGTCTAGATAGACTTAGTAGACAGACGTCAGACTTTCTAGCTATTCGCAAGACTTTGGCTCAATATGGAGTATCGGTGGTATCTGCTACAGAACCGACCGGCTCATCGCCCACTGAACAGTTTGTAGAGACGCTCTTAGCCAGTGTGGCCGAGCTAGACAATAGAATCAGAGCTGAACGAGCTAAGAATGGTCTTAGGAAACGCTTTGAGTCGGGACTACCTCTTGGACCATTACCGATAGGTTATGAAAAAGGAGAAGGTAAGATCTGGGAGAAAGATCCAAATACTTGGGACAAAATGAAACAAGCTTGGGATCTATTGGCTACAGGTACAAAGTCACTTAATGAAATGGCAAAGCTTATGAACTCCTGGAATCTAAGAACTGTGGTTGGTCTCGAAAAGAAACGTAAATACTTATTGAGAAACCAGGCAGTCAGTAGATTATTTTCAAACAAACTGTATGCAGGTTATTTAGACTATGGTAAATCATATCCTGAGGAAAAAAGAAGTTTAGTTCCTGCAATGATAGATTATTAACAGCCAATGTATTACCTCGAGCTTATTTGCAGGCTAATGTTTTTCAAAAAAGGACTCTTCTGTGTTCGATTTGGCCTTCTGGACTACGTTGGTGATACCCTGGGCTATTGAACACCGAAATAAGCCCTGTATATCAAGCCATTACCGCAATCGAGGGTTCGAAGAATGCAATTGGTGGGCTCGGTGGGGATCGAACCCACGACATTCACCTTAAAAGGGTGCTGCTCTACCACTGAGCTACGAACCCGAACCTCCTAATTATATCCTAAATTTAATTTTCTGTTAAAATTAGTATTGCTGGACGCCCAGCTTGGCTCGATCGTCTAACGGTTAGGACGCGAGGTTTTCATCCTCGCAACCGGGGTCCGACTCCCCGTCGAGTCACCGAGCATCAATCACTTGAAAAGCAACAGATGAATCAGGATAGTCGATGGTGGAGAGGCGGGTGATGCCGGAGGGAAGGGATTTTGATAGTTCTAGATCAGGTTGGCTGTTGGCCACAATGAGCAGGGTCTTCTTGCCAGTTTCCCCATCATTCCAGATAGTCCTCCAGGTGCGCTCGCCAGAGAACAATAAATAAATATTGTCAAATTGATTACCATAGACATTGGAATAGGGCTGGACAGTAGGCAGTGGGAGCATTGATTGAAATTTGACCGGATCAAGGGCTGTATTAAATAAATAAGCCATAAGTAAAGAATCTTGTTTGCCATCAATTATAATTCTGTCATAACCCGATGATGAAACTGCAGTCTTGATTGCCTGATCAAAACCATACTGGAATGGCTGAGCACTTTCCCACCGGTAGACCGAAAAATAGTAGGCAATAGTGAATAGGGAAGAGGTTAAAAGTATAAATGTATAAAGGTACAAGATGGGGCGGGACCTATCATAAATAAATTTCATACCCAGAGAAACCAAATATAATAACGCTGGCAACATGATAAAAAGCCTGGCTGCGTGGGGGTTGTCGGTGCGAGTCAGAGCTCCTGGGACTGCACCAAAAAGAAACCAAAATATTAACCAGTATTGTTTGTTTTTGAATGCAACAAAAATACCCAATCCCAGTGGAATTATTTCAATTAAATACAACATACCTATACCATCACGGGATGGTGAATGCCGGAGTTCCAGGTCACCTTTGATAAACAAAAACTCTGTCGAGAATGCTGAGGCATAATTTCTAATAAAAGTCCCCCACCAGAGCATGGGTTTGTTATAAATAAATTTATCAATAAATCTGGGTTTCAAACCTACACCACTACCTCCAGACGATAATTGCTGAATTTGTCTAGCTCTATCGACTTGCTTGGCAACTGTTGGCTCTGTGAATAATGACAATTCGCGGAATCTCTGACCGGATTTTCCAAATAGACCATCAAAAATAACTAAATAACCCAATAAACCAATGACAATTATTGAAATAATAATGGTTTTAATATTTAAAGTCTTGAGATTTTTATAATTTGTAATTATTAAAAACAATACAAAAATTGGAACGAATAACTTGGCTGTGCTATATGCCCACATGGATAATCCAAACATCAAAGCCGAAACAACATATTTTTTTCTAAAAAAGCAGGTTAGACCTAGTAGAAAATATAGTGACATGACGATGGATTCGACGGCTTGCCTACTATACTGAATGTGCCATATAGAAAGTGACAGAGTGACAAGTGACAGAGTAGCAAGTAGAAAGTTTTTTGTTGAGTAATACACTAGTAGACCAAACGTAATAATTCCTAAAATTCCAAACATAGCAGGCAGTAATCGTACTGAAAATGCAGACAAGCCAAGAAGTTTGACACTAGGAACGGTAGAATAGATCAAGACTGGAGTACGGTATTCTGCTAGAGAGTGAGGAAAGAGGGGCAGAATATTACCAAAATAATCTTTTCCAGTTTTTAGGAGTGAATAAGCTTGGTAGCCAGTATCTTGCTCGTCCCAATGGAGACCATTTGGGAGTTTATCAAGACTCCAAACGCGTAATATTACACCAAGACTAATTACTAATATTAATTTGAGCCACTTGGCGAGCTGATTTTGTGCGTACATAGTACAACTTTGCCCGTCTGACATCCCCAGTTTTCTTGACCTCAATCTTGACAATCCATGGAGAATTGACTGGAAAAATACGCTCAACTGCAATATTTCCAGTGGCAATTTTCCTTACAGTAAACATCTGATTCTCTACTCCCCGACCACGAATAGCCAGGACCATACCTTCAAATATTTGAATTCTCTCTTTCTCCCCTTCTTGAATCTTTAGATGAACGCGCACAATGTCACCCACGTGGACATTGACCTCTTTGATCTTTATTGAAATTGCCATAGCAGAGCTATTTTAACAGAAGATCTATCTCTTTCACAAGCCTATCATTCCAAGCGAGACCATAAGGGAGTGGCATAGTCTTGTTTTCAAAGGCCAACTCAACCGGAGTATTTCCTTTATTTTGGGAAAGCAGGGTATTTAAAGAGACCAATTTTGATTGTGGCAGACCTTTGGGAATATAAATTATTTTTGCCCGAGAAACTGGTTTATTGGGTGGGATATCTCCATCAAATGGTTTGGCAGAGTCGACAATAATAGTAATTACGGAATCACCTTCTTCTTCCTCCTGCTTGGACTCAACCCGTCCAGAAAGCAAAATTAAATTATCGATCTTCCAGCATTCCACAGTGGTGACGAAAGTCTTTGGAAATACCACCACTTCAATCGATTTTCCCAGATCCGAAATTTTGGCAAAGCACATTTGTTGGTTGTTAGCTTTGGTAGTAACATTCCGACACGATTCCACTATTCCGCCAACTGTTACTCTCTGACTATTGTAATTGTCCGAGTAAAGCTCTGAAATGCGGCAAGTAACATGCTCTCCAAGGGCTGCCAGTTTCTCGGCATGAGGGTGGTCCGTCAGGTAAAAACCCAACAATTCCTTTTCCATGGCTAGTTTTTGAGCTTTTTCAAATTCTGCAAGTTCTGGAAAGGTATCTTTCGTTTCTGACCCAGCTTCTTCTTCAAACAATTTTGACTGACCACTGTTTTTCATTTTGTTTATCGATGTCCCCATCTCCCGAATTCTATCCAACCCGGCAAGCATGGCAGATCTGTGACCAAATTGATCTAAGGCTCCAGCTTTTATTAGACTTTCTAGGACTTTTTTGTTGACCTTACTCGCATCTACTCTTAGACAAAAATCTGTCAGTGATAAAAATTCTCCTGCTAGTCTTGCCTTCAGAATAAGATTGACTGCTACATCTCCCACATTTTTGATAGCTGATAATCCAAAGCGTATTGATTTGTCATCGATAGAAAAATTAATATCTGACTTGTTTATATCTGGAGCAAGAACTGGTATTTTCATTCGCTTGCATTCCTCGATAGCTTCGACAATTTTTTCTGTGTCTCCCGATTCGGCAGTCAAAAGAGCTGTCATATATTCAACTGGATAATTAGCCTTGAGATATGAAGTCTGATAAGAAACAATACCATATGAAGCAGCATGAGCTTTGTTAAAACCGTAACCCTGAAAGGGAACAAATAAGTCCCATATTTTTTCCGCCTCTTCAGCAGACATTCCCGAATTCTTGATACATCCCTCTACAAAAACGGTGTGTTGTTCAGCCATTTCTTTAGGTAATTTTTTACCAATAGCCTTACGTAATTTGTCTATTGATTCCCAAGTGTGTCCGGCCAAAGCCATACCCGTAAACATAATGTCTTCTTGATAAACCAAAATACCATACGATTTATCTAGAAATTGAGCCATTTTGGGATGCATATAAGTAACTTTACTTTTATTATTTTTACGGGAGATATATTCTGGGATATTCGCCATCGGTCCGGGACGAAATAGAGCTACCATAATCATTAAGTCTTCGACTCGAGTAGGCTTCAATTCCTTAAGCCACTTGGTCATCCCCGATCCTCCTAATTGAAATGTACCCATAGTCTCACCTCGAGCTAGCATCGCGAAAGTCTTTTTGTCGTCTATTGGTATTTTTAATAAATCGATTTTAATATTATGTCTTTGTTCAACTAAATCACGGGCAGCGCCTAAGATTGATAAATTTCTGATTCCCAAAACGTCAATTTTAACTAATCCCACTCCACCATATTCATCTGCAATTGAATGCATTTCATACTGGGTTATAATCTTTTCACCTTTGGGCTCAAGTTGCAGGGGGGTAAAGTCAGTCATAATACTTGGAGAAATTACTACGCCGGCTGCGTGAACAGATACATGTCTGGCATTTCCTTCTACCTCACGGGCTAAATCAACAATTTCTTTAGAAATTGGATCGGTATCATATAAATGTTTAAACTCGGCAGATTCTTTGAGAGCGCGGTCAATAGTCATGGGAAAGCCCTGAGCTCCCAATGGAATTACCTTGGCCAGTCTGTCACCTGCAGAATAGGGATGACCTAGAACACGAGTGATGTCACGGACAGCGGCTCGAGCCAGCATTCTACCGAATGTACAGATCTGCGCCACTCGATCTTGACCGTATTTTTCAGTAATATGAGCTACTAATTCTTCTCTCCGATCATCAGCAATATCTAAGTCAATATCAGGTGAACTTGGGCGAAAAGGGTTTAAAAAACGTTCGAATGGAATCGCATATTTTATCGGGTCAACGGTAGTAATCCCGACGACAAAAGAAACTATAGAACCCGCGGCTGAGCCTCTAGTATTTGTTATTATTCCTCTCGTTGAGCACCAACTTGTTAAATCGGCCAATATTAAAAAATAAGGCGCATAACCTTTAGAGCAAATAATATCAAGTTCGTAATCTAAACGCTTAAGTATTTCGTCTGTAACTTTTTGGTAGCGGCCACCAACCTTTTCATGGGCAAGTTCTTTTAAAACTTGTGGGGCTGTTTTATTTTTAGGTAAATCCACTTGTGGGTAGAAGGATTTACCCAATTCCAAAGACAAATCACATGAATCTGCGATTTTATATGTATTCTCTAGAGCGTCTGTTAGATCAGGAAATAAAGCGCTCATTTCATCTTGAGATGTCAGGTGAAAGGTTGGCGAATCAATATAGCGCATGCGTTCAATATC
>CAYIGO010000007.1:0-15451 GCA_964362965.1 uncultured Gammaproteobacteria bacterium
GCTATCAATGATGAGTTGGGAGCATTGACCCAAGTAATACCCCAGATAAAAAATATCTTGGAGGTGGGCGGTCGGGCTGTGTTCATAAGCTTTCATTCACTGGAAGATGGAATCGTAAAAAAAGAGTTTAAAAACTGGGGATTATCGTTAACCAAAAAACCCATTCAAGGTGAGCGGGGCAGTAAACTCCGTGCTTTTGAAAAAATATGAAGAAACTCATTTCCATAGCTGTAATTAATTTAGTTCTCTTGATAATTCAGTTTAGCCTGATCAGTTTAATTTCCAATGACGGAGAAAAAGTCTGGCAAGCAAATAATGAGCGTTTACAATTGGAGGCAGATAATCAAATCCTAAAGCAAATAATATATACCGAGTCTTCTTTGACTCAAATAAAGATTCAAGCTGATAGGAATAGTCTGACACCAATGAAAACTGAATTTTGGCGGACTGCTACAGTTGCCCAAATTATCCCATGAAGTGGAGATATAGAATTTTAAACTTTTCATTTGCAGTATTGGCTATGATATTGGTCGTCAAATTGGGTTATTTACAAATTATCAAAGCCTCAGAATTATCCCAAACTGCCAAATCCCAAAGACAAAGCACTCAGGTGATACCCAGTAGTCGTGGTGATATTGTAGCCTCAGACGGATTTGTCCTGGCTTCATCATATAAAAAATATAAGCTTCAAGTGGATTCTAGGTATTTTCCCAAGAAAAATGACGAGTATGCCAGACTTTTACCACTCATAGGTTCTACAGCCAGTGCAAATCTCTATTACAAATTATCGGACTCAAAAGCTTATTGGTTTACTCTTCTGGACAATTTGAATGATGACCAAAAAAGAGAAATCGAAAGATTAAAAATTCCAGGTCTGGAATGGGAATCGAGTATTGGGCGTTGGTATCCAGAAGCCAGCGTCAGCGCTCACTTAATGGGGTTTGTGGGAAGAAACGATGAAGGTAATCCTAAGGGGTATTTTGGTTTGGAGGGCTTTTACGACCGCGAATTAAATGGACACCCTGGTAAGATTGTGGGTGAAAATGATGTATTTTCCAGGCCAATTCTACTCGATGGCCAGGAATATGTCCCAGATATCCCAGGATCAGAACTTCAGACCTCGATCGATAGAACTTTACAATTTTTAGCTTATGAAAAGCTAAAGAAAGGTTTGGAAAAATATCAAGCAGTGTCGGGAACGATTTCGATAATGGAGCCATCTACTGGGCGAATTTTGGCCATGGTCAGTTTGCCTGATTATGATCCAAATAATTATACCCAGAGTGATGATTCACTGTATCGCAATCCCTTAATTGCGGATGCTTTTGAACCAGGAAGTACTTTTAAGGTCTTAGTGATGGCTTCGGCACTCGATGCGGGAGTGGTTGACGAGAATACAAAATGTCCCATCTGTCGTGGTCCGGTAGCTGTGTCTGATGCTCTAATCAAAACCTGGAATGAAAAATATTATCCGGATAGTACAATGACGGAGATAATTCAGCATTCAGATAATGTCGGTATGGTATATGTAGGCAGAAAACTCGGTAAAGACAAACTATTATCTTATTTTGACAAATTTGGATTTGGACAGGAGACGGGTATCGATCTCCAAGAAGAAACCGGAGCCCCTCTGAGAACAAAAGATCAATGGTATGAATTGGATGTATCCGCCAGTACCTTTGGACAAGGTATCGCTGTCACTCCTCTCCAAATGCTTCGGGCTGTAGGGGCAATAGCAAACAAGGGAATATTAATGACTCCAAGGGTGGTAGACTCTATCGCCGGAAAAAAAATAAATCAAAAAGAAGGTAATCAAATTATCTCAAATATTGCTGCGGCAAAAATGTCTAAAATGATGATCAATAGTGTAGATCGTGGAGAAGCCAAATGGGCGAAACCAGCAGGTTTTGTAGTAGCAGGTAAGACCGGTACAGCTCAAATTCCGGTATCTGGGCACTATGATAAGGTCAAGACGATTGCCTCATTTGTGGGTTTTGCTCCTGCCGATAATCCAAAATTTGTGATGCTGGTTACACTTCGTGAACCCAAGACTTCGCCTTGGGGATCGGAAACGGCAGCCCCATTGTGGTTTGAAATATCGCGTGACATTTTCCGTTATTTTGGCCTGGTGCCAAATTAAGTTATAATGAACCTGTATGCGGATACATACTATTTCGTTTAGACATGCTTGGGACGGAGTTTGGCATGCATGGATTTCACAGCCAAATTTTAGAGTCCATCTGGCTTTTGCAGGCTTAGCCATTATTTTGGCCATCCTTCTAAAACTAGATCATTGGGAATGGATGGTTCTGACGATGACGATTACCTTAGGACTCGTGGTCGAAATGATTAATACTGCTCTTGAATCTGTGGTGGACCTAGTTACGACAGAATGGAAGATTTCTGCCAAGGTTGCCAAAGATATATCTGCTGGAGCAATGCTAATTTATGCGATTGGATCGATTGTGATTGGTGCACTTCTGTTTATACCGAAAATAATATGGCTATATACTTAGGTTTATTGATGTTTGCCTTTATCGTCACTTGTGTGACGATAGTTCCATTCATAGATTTTTTGTTTAAGCAAAGATTTACAAGACGGGACGAGCGATCACTAGTCGAACCGGGTGATACTGAAGAATTTCGAAAACTCCATACCCTCCACAATCAGAAAGTCGGTACTCCAATAGGTGGCGGTATATTAATAATATTTATCGTCAGTATCTTGTATTTCATAATATTTCCCTTTATTTCTAGAATGGGATTTTATATAACTTCAGCATTTCAAATTAAAGACGAACTTAATATTATCTTCTACACGTTTATAGCTTTTGGGTGCCTTGGTCTATATGACGATCTGGTAAAAATCTTTGGCTTTTCTAAGTCTGGTTTTTTTGGACTACGAATTAGACATAAATTAATCATACAAATAATCTTGTCGGTAACAGTTGCCCTGATGCTTTGGATGAATCTGAAGATTGATATTATAAATATTCCCTATTTCGGAATTCTCAAATTGGGTTTTTGGTATGTTCCGGTGTCTGCTTTTATTATTTTGATATTTACCAATTCATTTGATTTTACCGATGGCTTAGACGGACTGTCGACGGGGACGCTTCTTATTTGTCTCTTGGCTTTTTGGGTATTGGCTAATCAGTATTTGGATACCCCGCTTTCAGTATTTATCTCGCTTTGGATAGGGTCGATCATAGCCTTTTTGTATTTTAATGTTTATCCTGCACGGATTTGGCTTGGTAACGCTGGTGGCTTGGCATTTGGGGCTACTCTTGCTGTCATTGGATTACTTCTTGGTAAGCCAATAGCTTTGTTTGTCATTGGAGGTGTGTTTGTAGCCGAAGGCGCCAGTAGTTTCTTTCAAATTATCTCGTTTAGATTGTTTGGTAGGCGCTTGTTTCCCTTGGCGCCAATTCATCACTGGTTACAGGTGATTGGCTGGCCCGAGCCAAAGATTGTCATGCGCGGTTGGATTGTGAGTATAATTCTTGCCATATTTGGTCTATGGCTTGCCATGCTTTAATATGCGTACTGGATATTGGCTATTAATATTGACCTTTATCTTGGTAGGATTTGGTGTAATCATGGTCGGAAATGCATCATTTGTCGATGCAGCAACCGACTTTGGTAACAAATGGTATTACCTAAGGCTTCAGGCACTCTGGGCAGTCTTAGGTTCGATTGCATTATTTATTTCTTTGAAATTTCCTCTATCAAGACTGGAAAAGTTAGGTCAAGTAATGATACTTGTTTGCCTTGGATTGCTAGTGCTTGTATTAATCCCCGGGATTGGGACTAAATTACTTGGTGCTAGAAGATGGATTGGAATAGGTTTTGCCAGCTTTCAACCCGCAGAACTTACGAAGCTAGTGGTTATAGTTTATCTAGCAAGGCTTTTTACAAAAAGTGATTTTCAAGTTAAATATTTTATCTATGTAGTATTTGGAATATTAGGTTTAGTAATGCTAGAGCCTGATATGGGCACTGCCATAATTATATTTCTAGTCAGTATGACAATGTATTTTATGAGTGGATATACCTTGAAATTATTTTATTTATTGGTGCCAATATCCTTAATTGCCGGAATAGTACTCATTATCGCTTTTCCATATCGATTTGATCGATTGAAGAGCTTCTTGGATGTGTCATCTGACCCACAGGGAAATTCTTATCATATACGTCAAGCTTTGCTGGGTATAGGATCGGGTGGCGTATGGGGAGTGGGCTTTGGTCAATCAAAGCAGAAATATCAATTTTTGCCTGAAGTGACGACTGATTCGATATTTGCGGTCTTTGCTGAAGAAATGGGTTTGGTAGGTGGCATTACTTTGATTGGTACTTTCATGACTCTGATATATCTAGGTCTAAAAACTGCCCAAAATGCCAAGAATAAATTTGAAAGCTTGATTGCAATTGGTATATCTTCTTGGGTTGGCTGGCAGTTTATTATCAATATTGCAGCCATGACAGCACTTGTTCCCTTGACCGGTATACCTCTGCCCTTCATTTCCTACGGTGGCTCCTCCCTCATCTTCCTCATGGCCGGCATGGGTCTTCTTATCAACGTGGCCAGGAATTCCACCTAAAAGGTGGAAGTGAAAAATTCTTACTTTAAAGTAAATCCTGCGTCAACGTAAATCACTTGTCCTGTCATGGCATCATTCTTAGCAAGGAATATAAACGCATCCGCAATTTCATCTTCAGTAATCCATCTTTTTAGATATGTTTGTTCAATGAATGAATTTATTTTTTCTTCGGTCATGTTGTCATAATTTCTGGTTCTTACAAACCCAGGGGCAACAGCATTTACTTGAATAGTTGGAGAAACCATCTTAGCTAATGTCTTACTAAAACTATTGAGCCCAGCCTTTGATGCCGCGTAAACAACCGACCTACCTCCGTGTTCGGCACCTCTTATTGAACTAGTATTTATAATTTTTCCGAAACCCTGCTTTTGCATATATTTTATTGCATATTGAGAACAAATCATTGGGGCAATTAAATCCGTATTAACTAATTCCAGAATTTGTTCATAAGAGGCTTCAAGGTATGGTACTTTGTCATTTGGAATTGCGGCATTGTTAATAAGAATATGAACAGTCCCGAAACTCTCTTCAACAATTGTAAATAGTTTTTTAACATCGCTTGGTTTTGAAACATCGGCTTGTATCAAAACTCCTTTAGAATATTTATTCACTTCGTTTAGAGTTTCTTCGCCGCCAAGCTTGTTAATATTGTAGTTAATTACTACTTTTGCACCCTCTTTTGCAAATCTAATTGCAGTAGTTTTACCAATACCACTCGAGGATCCCGTAATCACAAGAATTTTGTTTTTTAAATCCATATAAGTAATTATACAATTTCTTTTAAAAACCAAGTTAGGAATAAAATCCCACTTGAGTAATACTATACATTTGAAACATTTCATAAGCAGGAGTACGAATCTGTAAAGCTTTCTTTGGATGTGCATCCAGCAATTCATATAAATCTTTTGCTGTCCTTGCCCTATTTATTAATTCGTTTGCTCTATTTAAATTTATAGTTCCATCATAGAGTAGATATTGTCCGTATACAGCCAAACTTTGATAAAATGAATTTGGATTCTCATCTTTCTTCACTTCGTTTGGAAACAGTATTTGGAATCTTCCGTCTAATAACCAAGAAAACATTCCAATTTCAGTTGGTATATATCTATATAATTCTCTTAATACTTCAGTCATCTCGACCTTTCGTCTAATTAGACCCGCTTCACCTAGTGGGTTTGATTCATCTTTGTTCTCTGAAAAATGTATTAATGACAGCCCGTTATGGTCAGGTAAGGTTGCAGACAATCTTCCAGCTCTTACTCGATTAATATCGGAAGTAGGAACGGATGTACCTTGTTCTCCAAATGAAACCCCTAGAATAGTTCTACGAATACAAGTTAAATAAATAACTGCATGAATAAAACTAATGCCTGTTTTTTGGGCGACTATTTGGGCGTAGTTAAGATTTAACTTGATAAATTCTTTACTATACATTTAAAGGATTATACCATTACTATAGGTTTATATGATGAAAACATAAATGTTAGACTGATTATTTATAATAGATTATAATTAGAAACACATGAAAACACTTGTCTTTACTGGTGGACACCATACGGGGGCACTGGAAGTGGTGAAATACGGTTCAGTTGCTTAGTTGTGTAGTGACTGTATAATAGTCTTATGGCAAACAATAAGCAGCAAATATTTAAATTACTACTTAAAAACAAGCAGGCATTTCGAAATTTAGGCGCAGACAGGATTGGTCTATTTGGTTCGTTTATAAGGGGTGAGCAAACGAGAAACAGTGATGTTGATTTAATTGTTGAGTTTCTACCGGGCCAAAAGAATTATCGAAACTTGTTGCGAGTGGCAGATCTAGCTGAACTTCTAGTTGGCCGAGAGGTAGAAGTACTTACACCCGATTCGATCAGTAAATTTATTGCCCCTTATATCGAAAAAGAAATTGAATATGTCAAAACAGCCTGAAGAATATATTAGACATATTTATTTGGAAATAAATTATTTAACTGCCCAGGTTGACAACTTAGACATAGTAAAATTTTTAAAAAATGAAACTCAGATGCGTGCGTTTGCTCGTAGTCTCGAGATTATTGGTGAGGCATCAAAACAGGTGGACCAAGAATTTAGAAAATTACACCCAGAAATTGAGTGGAAAGAAATGTCGGGAATGAGAGACCGACTCATCCATCACTACTTTGGGGTTGACTATGAGATAGTATGGGATGTGGTAAAAAACGAGATACCCAAATTGAAACTTCAGATCGAGAGTTTATTGAAGATATGAAAACATTGGTTTTTACTGGAGGACACCATACGGGGGCGCTGGAGGTGGCCAAGAGATTGAAAGAGAAGGGATGGAAGATCGTCTGGTTTGGACATAAGCATAGTATGTGGAACGATACTTCGCATTCATCTGAATACACAGAAGTTACGGAAGCGGGGATAGAATTTCACGATTTGTTGGCTGGTAAATTTCATCATACTTATAATCCCCTAAAACTAATTCGTATTCCTTGGGGATTTATCCAGGCTCTGTGCCTGTTACTGATACTGAAACCTCAGGGGATTGTGTCGTTTGGCGGATATTTAGCTGTACCCACAGTAATAATGGGTTGGATCCTGGGAATTTCCAGCATTACTCATGAGCAAACAATTACCCAGGGTTGGGCAAACAAATTAATTTCAAAATTTGTAAAAAAGATAGCCGTAACTTGGCCTGATGGTAAAGGAATTGTAGTGGGCTTACCATTACGCAAAGAAATATTGAAAGTAAAGAAAAATAAATTAGAGAAACCATTATTGTTTATCACGGGTGGCAAACAGGGAGCAGTGACGATAAATAGGGTAATATTTGAAGCTTTATCAGATTTATTAAAGAATTATGACGTACTTCATCAAGTGGGAAACAATACCGAATATGGTGATTGGGAAACCGCCAAAAAAATTAAACTGGAAGGTTATAAAGCTGTCGAGTTTTTAAATTCTGAAAAGCAAGCTCAGGCTCTAGCTGATGCAGAAATTATAATTGGAAGATCTGGTGCACATATTGTCTATGAGCTGGGTTATTTGGGAAAGAAAAGTATCTTGATTCCAATCCCGTGGGTTTCTCACAATGAGCAATTCCTCAATGCCCAAATTCTTGTTAATTCTGGAAATGCCGTGTTATTGCCCCAGGATCAACTAACGAAAAATAATTTATTGGAAGCCATAGACAGAGCAATGTTACTAAATCCCCACAGGATAAAATTGGTGACCGATGCTTGCGAAAGAATGATAAAACTGCTGGAGGCTGAATTTGGAAAATGAAGAAGCTCATAATTTCAATCATGTTTGGATTTTTGATTCTTGCTTTTATTGTGGGTAAATTTATATCACGTCCAACCAAAAAGGTACAATCTAAATCAGAGACAGGCAATTCTGCGACAATTTATTTGACAAAATTGTCAGCTCTCGCACCCGTCTTGCCAAATTCGGATTTGCAAAAAGGTGTGCTTACTGCTACTCTATCATCAGGTCTCACCATTATCTTGGATATAGAGAACCCAAAAGAAAATTGGGAGACTACTTTACAATCGATTTTAAATCGAAGTAAAATAACAGGGGAATCGCCAAAAATTATAGATATGAGATTTAAATCACCAATCATCACTTATGGCCAAAAATAAATTGATAGCAGCAATCGACGTCGGAAGCTCCAAAATAGTGACGCTCTTGGGTCAGCTTCGAGAGGATAGTCCTGATAAAGTCCATGTGGTAGGAGTATCTTCCGTACCATCGAGAGGAATCCGCAAAGGACAAGTCGTAAACATCGATGAAGCGGTAACCACTATTACCAGCTCAGTAGAAGCAGCCGAACGAATGGCAGGATTCAATCTGACTAAAGCCTATATTTCCGTCGATGGGGCGCATATTTCATCTCAAAATAGCCAGGGGGTGGTAGCAGTCAGTGAACCACACGGGGAAATAAATTCGGAGGATGTCAGAAGGGTATTGGACGCTGCCAGGGCGATTTCTCTTCCAGCAGCCATTGAAATATTGCATGTCATTCCCAGAACTTTTACAGTCGACGGGCAAGAAGGTATAAAAGATCCGATCGGTATGACCGGTGTCCGATTGGAAGCTGGAACTCATATAGTCACTGGGTCGACGACAGCTATCAAAAATCTCCAAAAGTGTATCTCTGAGGTTGGCTGTGATATCAGTTCATTAGTATTTGCCGGGCTTGCATCCAGCGAAGCGGTACTTACCGATACAGAACGGGAACTGGGTGTAGTATTGGTAGATATAGGCTCTGGTACGACCGATATTGCAGTATTCCTAGAAGGATCTCTGTCTTATTCGTCAGTCTTGCCGGTTGGCGCCAAAAATGTCACCAACGATTTGGCTATTGGTCTAAGAATTTCACTTGAAAGCGCTGAAAAAATAAAAGTATATCTGGAAAAAATTAATCTAAAAGACAAAGATGAAGATGTGGATATATCTTCCTTGGAACTACCAGAAGAGATAAAAACTATTTCATATAGAACGTTGGTCGAGGGCATTATCAGACCCCGGTTGAATGAAATATTTCAGGTAATCGGAGCCGAACTGAAAAAATCAAATCTAGCAGGTCTTACTCCGGCAGGCTTAGTCTTGTGTGGTGGAGGAGCAATGACGGTCGGGGCCGTCGAAAGTGCAAAGCGAATACTATCGATCCCAGTTAGAGTCGGATACCCGACTGGCGTTACAGGACTAATTGACGAAATAGAAAGTCCAGCTTTTGCCTCAAGTGTAGGCTTACTTCGATTTGGAAGTAGGGATATGGAAAGTGGAAATAGTAGTGCTGGTTGGATGGACAAAATGCCCCTAAAAAGCAGTCTTGGAAAACTGGGGGATTTACTTAAGTCTTTACTACCGTAAACTTGGCTGATACAATCAGCACTATCTCCTGCCCAAAGATTAATTTATATTTATGGCATTAGTAAAACCAGATGTAGGCAGGCTCGCAAAAATAAAGGTGATTGGTGTGGGTGGTGGTGGTGGTAACGCTCTAAACTCGATGATCAATTCCCAGACAATAGGAGGGGTTGAGTTTATTGCTGTCAATACCGATGCCCAAGTCTTGCTGACTAATCTCGCCGCCACCAAGCTTCAGATTGGCGATAATCTGACACGGGGCTTGGGAGCAGGGGGCAATCCTGAGGTCGGAGCACAAGCGGCAGAAGAGTCGCGCGAAAAGATAAAAGAATATTTGGTCGATTCTGACATGGTCTTTATTACAGCCGGTATGGGAGGTGGAACCGGTACGGGTGCTGCCCCGGTAATCGCTGAGATTGCCCGTGAGCTTGGTGCATTGACAGTGGCTATTGTTACCAAACCATTTGCCTTTGAAGGAGCCAGGCGTATGGTCAATGCTGAAGATGGGGTAGAAGCCCTCAAAGGCAAAGTAGATACGCTTATTGTCATTCCAAATCAAAGACTTCTTGACGTAGTCGATCGCAAGATGACATTACTTGAAGCCTTTAGGATCGCAGACTCAGTACTGACCCAAGGGGTCCAGGGAATTTCGGACATCATCACCCAGCCAGGATTAATAAATGTCGATTTCGCCGATGTCAAAGCCATTATGAAAGACGCGGGCTCTTCCCTAATGGGTATTGGAAGTGGAGTAGGTGATAATCGAGCTCAAATGGCAGCCAGAGCAGCTATATCTTCTCCGCTTCTTGAAGTATCTATCGAAGGAGCCAAGGGTGTCTTGTTTACCGTTACTGGTGGACCTGACATGACCATGACCGAAGTCGACGAAGCAGCCAAGATTATAGCTGAGGCAGCCGACGCTGATGCCAACATAATTTTTGGAGCTGCAATTATGGACAAAATGGTCGATCAGATGAAAATTACAGTTATAGCAACTGGTTTTGATGAGACCCGGGCCAGACTTTCAAACTTAGTCAGTCGCAATCGTCCTCAGACTCAAATGACAGGATTGGTTAGTGAAAAAAGACCTGTAGTCGAAAAAGTTGAACACAAAGATGCCGATGTTCCAGAAGATCAGGATACCGTGGATTTAAATCCCTCAGATACCTCACCATCTCATGATTCCTGGGACATTCCAGCTTTCCTGAGGCAAAAGAGATGATGACATTGGAAAGAAAAGTTGCTTTTTGTTTAAACATTGCCTTAGCTTTGGTGGTATTGGTCACAAAAGACATAATTCCAGAACCTATGCCGGTAATATTTGGCACAACTGCGGTGGCAATTGCATTTATCAACTTGTTTAAGGTAAAATCCTAATGAAGTCTTATGGCATTCAAATCGGTTCAATCACAAGTAAACTTTCCCGAAATGGAGAAAAAAATACTGAAATGGTGGTACGAATCTGGGGTGGTCAAAAAGTATTTACACAAAAACGACAAATCAAAAATAAAGTTTTCTTTTCTGGACGGACCGATTACCGCCAATAATCCCATGGCAGTTCATCATGCCTGGGGTAGAACATACAAAGATTTGTGGCAAAAATATCACACTATGAAAGGGGACGCTGGTCGCTATCAAAATGGCTTTGATTGCCAAGGACTGTGGATAGAGGTCGAAGTCGAGAAGGAATTGGGTTTCAAATCCAAAAAAGATATCGAAACTTATGGTGTGGCTAATTTTGTAAACAAATGCAAAGAGCGGGTATTGAAATATTCTGGTATCCAGACCGAGCAGACAAAGAGACTTGGCAACTTTATGGATTGGGACAATTCATACTTTACTATGTCTGACGATAATAATTATGCAATTTGGAAATTTCTCAAGGTTTGCCATGAGAAAGGCTGGCTTTACAAGGGTCATGAATCAATACCCTGGTGCCCAAGGTGTGAGACTGCAATATCCCAGCATGAAATATTGACTGAGACATACAAAGAAACGGTTCATGAATCAGTGTATCTAAAATTGCCAATAGTTGGTCGAGAAAACGAACATTTATTGATTTGGACTACTACCCCCTGGACAATTCCTGCCAATATTGCGGTGGCTGTCGATGAAAAAATCGAGTACGCTTTGGTAGATGGAATGTGGGTTGCATCAGGAGCTGTGGAAAGATTGTTTGGTAAAGCTGAAATTATCAAAAAATGCCTAGGCAAAGATCTGGTCGGTTTAAAATACACAGGCCCATTTGATAATTTGCCAGCAGTCCAAGAGGTGGAAGGGGATTCAAAATTTCACACAGTAATACCAACCGATACATATATCATGCCAATTAATACCGAAGAAGGAACGGGTCTTGTCCACACTGCCGTATCTGCAGGAGAAGAAGATTTTAAACTGGGAAAAAAATTGGGATTGCCAATGATTCCGGTAATTGCTGACAATGCTGATTACTTTGATACGATGGGATTTTTATCTGGTAAGAATGCCAAAAAACATCCAGAATTAATTATAGATTATCTAAAATCTGAGCACTGGGTACTGCGCACTGAGCACTATAAACATAGATATCCCGGATGTTGGCGTTGCGGTACAGAACTCGTTTGGAAAGTCGCTGATGAGTGGTATATAGCCATGGATAGGGTAGATGATTCCAGAAAAACATTGCGTGAACAAATGGTGGAAGTAACCAAAAAAATCCACTGGCTTCCGGAATTTGGACTTGACCGTGAGCTAGATTGGCTCAAAAACATGCACGATTGGCTAATATCCAAGAAAAACCGTTATTGGGGATTGGCCTTACCAATCTATGAATGTACAAAATGTGGAAATTTTGAAGTAATAGGAGGACATGAAGAGCTCAAATCAAAAGCGATAGCAGGCTGGAATTCCTTTGAAGGCAATTCCCCCCATACGCCTTGGATAGACGAAGTAAAAATAGAGTGTAAAGAGTGTAAAAATATAGTAAGTAGAATTGGTGATGTAGGCAATGTTTGGTTGGATGCTGGAATCGTCCCTCTTTCGACATTACCTGATGAATGGTTTCCGGCTGATTTTATTACTGAGTCTTTCCCCGGACAGTTTAAAAATTGGTTTTACTCCATGATTGTCATGAGTACAGTTCTCAAAAAAACCAATCCATTCAACACGGTCTTGGGTTATGCTACAGTTTTAGCCGAAGATGGACGACCAATGCACAAATCTTGGGGAAATTATATAGAGTTTAATGAAGGTGCAGACAAAATTGGAGTCGATGTCTTGCGCTGGATGTATGCCAAGCAACAACCTGCAGACAATATCCTATTTGGTTACAAAAAAGCTGATGAAACAAGACGCCAATTTCACCTGATTTTTTGGAATGTCTACAACTTCTTCGTCACTTATGCGAATTTGGATAAATTTTCACCAAAATCATCAATCACCAATAATCAATTATCAATTTTAGATCAGTGGATCTTAGCTCGATTAAATCAAACTATTGGAATTGTAACGAATTCGTTGGATAGTTTTGATGCTTTTTCTGCATCTCATGCTATTGAAGACTTGGTAAGCGATATGTCACTTTGGTACGTCCGTAGATCACGCGACCGTGTAGGACCCACGGCTCTTGATAATGATGACAAACTAGCTTGTCATACCACTCTCTACACACTACTCACAACTTTATCCAAATTGATGGCTCCTTTCATGCCCTACATGACAGAAGAAATTTACAAAAATCTCACAGGTGAAGAATCTGTACACCTATCTGATTGGCCCGAGTTCCAAAAAATAAATAGCTCCGATATTCAATTAATAGAGGATATGAAAATGGTTCGGAAAATAGTCGAACAGGGTCTTGCTCAGAGAAAACTTGCCAATATAAAAGTCCGCCAACCGTTACGACAGATGACAGTCGAAGGTCTAAGTCTAAGTAGTGAACTAGAAAAATTAATCTTGGAAGAACTAAATATCAAAACAATTAATTGGACAAAAAATAAAGGTGATCTTTCTGTCATCTTAGACTTAAACTTAGACTCCGAGCTTATTGCTGAAGGGAAATTGCGAGAACTGATGCGGCAGGTTCAAGATAAGCGAAAGGAATTGGGAGCTAATCTTGATCAAAAAATTAATTTGACTTTGGTTGAAGATTTAGACGATCAGTACAAAACAGAACTCTGTCGTCAAACTTTGGTACAAAATATAAATCTCGGTTCTGAATTTGCAGTACAATTGGTGTAATGAAAAGAATTGATTGGTGGTTAATATTACCGGTATTGTTTTTACAGTCAATAAGCCTATTGATATTGAGAAGTACTACCCTAGATGTCTTCTGGGTTCAGTTGAGTTTTGTGGGCGTAGGAATAGTTATCTGGCTTATTGTTTCAAACATTGACCACAAAATATTTATGGCATTTTGGGCCTGGGGATTTGTGTTATCTATAGTTTTAATATTTTTGCCGATTGTATTTGGAAATTATGTCCGTGGCTCGTACAGATGGATTTCACTAGGACCGGTTCTTGTCCAGACTTCCGAAATAGTCAAACCAATCTTACTAATATTTGTAGCCATGGGCCTTCGTAAGTGGTACGCTTGGCTTGTCTTGTTCCCGCTATTTATGATCTGGAGACAACCCGATCTTGGATCAATGCTTGTTTTGTTGTCGGGGGTATTTTTTATGTATGTCTCGCGGTACTCATTTAAAAAAGTACTTCCTTGGGTTTTTGGATCTTTGCTAATTGTGGGTCTCACCGCACAATTATTCTTGCACGGATATCAAAAAGAACGTCTGACTTCTTTTTTCAATCCCTATTCAGACCCATTAAATAATGGATATCATGTCATTCAGTCTGTCATTGCAGTAGGATCCGGTGGCATCTGGGGAAGGGGACTGGGCCGAGGAACTCAGTCACAATTGCGATTTTTACCAGAGCATCATACCGATTTTATATTTGCCACTACTGCCGAAGAATTGGGTTTTGCTGGAAGTATTTTGATCTTGATTCTGTACTTTGTCATTTTGTGGCGAATTTATATTTTGTCAAAACTCGCCACAAATCAGCCTGATATTCTGTTTTTACAGGGTGTCTTGGGAATGCTTACTTTTCAGATATTTGTCAATATCGGGATGAATATCGGACTTGCTCCTGTAACAGGTATTACCCTTCCTTTTTTGTCATACGGAGGTTCGTCAATCGTGGCTTTGATGATCACTTTTGGCATCTTGCAGTCTATCTCTTCCCAAATAGGCAACAAACAGGTATAATTTGGCACATGCAAGCTGTAGTATTAATAGGTAAGTCACAATATTTGGTTTCCGAAGGTGATATTCTGGAAGTAGATTTGGGACAAGATGTAACCAAGGTCTTGATGATTGTCGATGGTGATAATGTAGTGGTAGGTGATCCTGAAGTCAAGGGTGCCTCTGTCAAGACAAAAGTCTTGGGCGAAACTAAGGGTGATAAATTGAGAGTCGCGACATTCAAAGCCAAGACCAGACACAGGAGAGTAATTGGTTTTAGAGCAAAATATACTAAATTATCTATAGAAAGCATCAAATTTTCACATAAGTCTTGACAGACTGTGAAAAATTATATATAAATTAGTTATTAATTACTTTATTTTAAATATATAGCCCATACAAAGGCCGGCGGTGCCACAAGACAACAAGGAAACAGAAGAGGAAAACGCTTAGGTGTTAAGCTTTTTGGTGGGGAAAAAGTAAAAGTTGGAAATATTCTGATCCGTCAAAAGGGAAGTACCTTTCATGCAGGTGATGGTGTAAAAACTGGACGTGATTATACGCTTTACGCCATTAAAGAAGGCGTTATTAAATTTATTCGTCGCTTGGGTCGACAATTTGTAACAGTAGTATAATGGACAACCAACAAGTCATTAATCTCGACATTAATCAGCTTCAACCAAATCCATTGCAACCTCGCGGTACAGTTTCCCCAGAATCATTGGTAGACCTTGTCGATTCTATACGTGCTCATGGGGTATTGGAGCCATT